>JAJZYZ010000106.1 GCA_021797815.1 Bacillota bacterium | reverse complement strand
GTCGTCGCGGGTCGGCGCTGGTGGAAGCCGCGCTGGCCCTGCCCGTCCTCCTGGGCGCCAGTTGGCTCCTGGTCGGCAGCCTCCAGTACGGCACCTGGAAGCTCACCGCCCAGGCCGCCTCCGGCGCCGGGGCGGAAGTACTCACCGCCGGGGGGACGCCGGTCCGCGCTACATATGTGGCCGTGCAGGCGCTACACGCCACGGCGGCCAACGATCCGGTGGTGACGGTAACCGGGACCGGGACCATTCAGACCGTCACGGTGTCGCTCCGGGTTCCCACGGTCTGGGGGTGGCTGCCCCTGAGCGCGCGGCAGACGGCGGCAACGGAACCGCCCGGCGGCACCAGGACCTTCAGTCCATGAGGCGCCGGCGCGAGGGCTCCGCCCTCTTGTGGGTAGCGCTCCTGCTCCTGCTGGTCCCCGCCATGCTGGGGCTGATCGTCGACGGGGCCGACGCGGTGAGCGCGCACCAGACGCTGCAGGCCGCGCTGACCGAGGCATGGGAGGCGGTGGGAGCCCCCACCGCCCCGCCGACGGCGGCCACCCTGGCGACGATGACCGCTCTCTGCCGGGAGAACCTTCCGGCATCTGTCCACCTGACGTCCGTCGTGACCGAAACGAGCCAGGGCTTAACGGTGACGGCGGCGGTGGCTGTCCCCGTCCCCCTCGGCACCACGGCTCGTTGGGTGGCGGTCGGGCAGTTGCCGATCGTGTGGACCAGTCTGCCGTGAGGCCGGACCGAGGCCGTCCTTGTCCCGAAGGGTCCGCAGCACTTATCTCACCCCACCATCACCGTCTACGATGAGCACTGCGGGTGCCGCCCACGGGTTTGCGTTCATCGTCGTTTTCGCAGGGCGGCGCGCGACCAGACGCCAAAGTGCATGCGTCGCAGCGCTCCTGCCGCGCACCCGTCTGATTTCCAGCCCCCAACGCATGACGGCTTCGGTCGTCCGGGCGCCCTGCTACGAGCTCGCGAGCGCGGCGCTCGACGTCGGTCTTCGCAACATTTGTCGATAGGCAGGCACCAGGGTGTGTCGGTAGATTCTGGGTAGGCCGAGGCGATTTCGGTGCAGACGGCACTGTCCCCCTGCGACCGGAGACGGGCCATGGAGCGGACGAGTAATCCGTACCGAAACGTGAGCCCCAGATTACGAGGGAGACCTGAGAGGAGCACCGGAATTGGTGCACTTTACCAGAGAGGCGGTGCCACTCACCCTTTTGGCAGGGGGCTTTCTCGTTGGGGGATCCGCCGCCGTGGTGGCCGCTGGTTCGTCGGGCGGCACCATCCAGGGCTGTGCGAACAGCAACGGCAGCATCACGAAGATCTCCATCTCGTCGCAAACCTGTAGCCCAAGGTTGTCGCTAGTGACCTGCAACGTCCTGGGACCCACGGGCCCACAAGGTCCTACCGGGCCCCAGGGAGCAAACCGGCCGGCCGGGGCCACCGGTCTGACGGGGCTACAGGCGAGACAGGCCCATGGGCCCAGCCGGTGCCACAGGTGCGGTGGGTGCGACACGTCCCACCGAAGCTACTGGTGCGATGGGCGCCACGGGAGCCACCGGGGCCACTGGTCCGGCGGGGCTAGCTGGGGTCTCCGTCTCGGGCTGGGGCGGAATGGCGGCCGTCGGTACGTATTTGCCCGCAGACAGATTCCCGGCGGGTGCCAGCATCATCAACGGCACGTGGAGTCCCGAAGCCACGGCCACGATCACCGCCACTACAACGAGCAACATTCTGGCTCAGGGCACGGCGTCGTTTCAGCTGCAGGGTAGCAATGAGTGGGGTGCAGCCGAGTGTGCCGTCGTGGTTGGTCCTACGTATACGAGCGGCTCCTCGATCACTGGGAAGGGGGTCGGGGCACCGCAAGTCGTCGATTTGTCCTCCCAGAACTTCGAGACAGCCTTCCTTACTTCCACGCAGATCAACGTCGGGACCGCGTCGGTCTCCCCTTTGTTCTGGGTGAGCAATATGAGTCCCGGCACCTACACCGTGAGTCTCTACTGCACGGTTGCGCAGGGCGGCGACACCGTATCCGTAATCAGCCGTGCCATCACGACCGTCGCGACTGGCACGTAGCTCCTAGGACTCGTCCGGCTCGTTGCACGTTGGCAGCTCCGGATGCCGACGTGCCGGCGGGCCGCACGGAACTGGAACTCGTTCTCCGGAGGGACGATCCCGGCCATCGCTCTTCTCTGTCACTCGACGGCGTGGCGCAACAAACGATCCAGGGTCGCACTGGCCAACGAGGGGTTCGGCCAGAGCGTACCCCAGTCTTGGAAATGCGTCTCCGGACGAGAGTAACCTCGGTAACGACGTCATCCAGCCCGCCTATATGTGGGGAGGACGCCTCAGAGTCCCGTCCACCATGGAGATGCGCGCTCACACGGGATCGGCCCGCGGCCGTTCCCGGACGATCAACCCTTCATAGTGACGGGTGGTCCGCCCGGCGCGGGTGCGCAAGCTAGGCAAGCAGTGCATGTGCGCCCCGCTGACCGCTCGCACTTTCCGAGCCCCTTATTCCTTGGTTCGGACCAACGGCCATAGAACGAAGAACTGCTTTATCATCTTTTCGATGGCGATGCCCCTCCCCGTCGGCTCCCAGTCCGGAGGACCCATCTGCGTCGCCAATTCGTCGGCAAGAATTGCCTCCACGGCGCCTTCCTCGGTCTCGGTTGGTTCGTCTTCTGCCTGTAAAGCCGCCAGAAGCCCCGGGTCCTTGGCTCCAACAATCTCCATAAACAGAGACTGCATTTTGTGGGGAAGCCTAGCCACCACTCCGCTTACGGGCATGGCTCGGGCGGGTATCTCATCCCGCCACGGTCGGTCACCCATCCTGTCACGACCTGTCCCGCTTGATGTAGAACGATTCTAGCGTTCTGGCCGATGAATCGCCCCGCCCCGTTCGCCCGGGGACGAATGTCCACCGGGTCGTCCACGGGATCTTGCATCGCGGCAAAGTTGACCTCTAGGCCATCACGTTGAAGCATGCGCGTCCGGCCGAGTTGGGTAATGTCCATCATATTGTTCGGGGGTCGGGGTACCCATCGCCGGGTCCCGGATCAAGGAATCTGCGCCGAGGGCCGACACATTCATAATCAATGTCGCAAGGAAGTTTGCTTCCCATCCCGTGAACCATTTCGGCGGACACTGAGTGATAGATGGTTCCCAAGGGCATGCATCCTATAGCCTGAAGGCAGCACGGCGGCCGACCCTACAATCCGAAGGGATCCGTTCCATTGAACGGGTTATCCGCGACGCAACCGTAAGGCTGCTGGGCGGGTAGGGTCCATGGGTCGACGATCACAAATTGGTCGCTTACCGCGTCGTACCAAGGCGCCCGCATGTTTGGGGAGGTCGAGCCTGTCTTCCGGGTCACCGCTCCGTTAGAAGTGAACCGCCCAAGGATTGACCGTGGACCGATGCGGCCGTGTGGCGAGTCGCGTCAGCCAGACGGAGCGGCCCACTCATAGCCGTCAACCACTCATTTGGTCGAGACAGGAGAGGTCTTATGTCGCGAGTTCGGGTTCACAACTTCTCGGTGTCCCTCGACGGTTACGGCGCCGGAGAAGGTCAAAGTCTCGAGGCGCCCTTCGGGCATGCTGGTAATCGGCTCCTCGCATGGTTTCTTCCTACCCGCACTTTTAGAGCCATTCACGAGACGCAGGGCGAGGCGGGCGGCACCACGGGTATCGACGATGCCTTCGCGAGCAAGTGGGCGCAGGGCATCGGTGCCGAGATCATGGGCCGCAACAAGTTCGGACCTCAACGGGGGCCGTGGGCCGACGACGAGTGGCGGGGATGGTGGGGGGAGAACCCGCCTTTTCATACGCCGGTGTTCGTCCTCACCCATCACCTGAGGCCGTCGATCGCGATGCGAGGCGGAACGACGTTCCACTTCATCGACGCCAGCCCCGCCGACGCGCTAAAAGTGGCCCGGGAGGCAGCCGGTGGTCTGGACGTTCGCATCGGAGGAGGTCCATCGACTGTCCGATCGTTTCTTGCGGCCGACCTCATAGACGACATGCATGTCACCGTCGTGCCCATCCTCCTGGGGCGAGGGGAGCGCCTCTGGGACGGGCTGGAAGAACTGGAGTCGCATTTCGACGTGGAGTGTGTTGGCTCACCCAGCGGCGTCGCGCATCTCACGTTCAGCCGGCGTTAGCGGACGCTCGACCCGGCGAACGCGAGATCCCGTGGGAACCTGCCGCGCCTTTCTGGGCCGGCCCTATCCGGCCCAGTCCTTCGGGAGACCACGATCGCGCGTCTCTCAGGTCGCAACCGATCCTGAATTCGGGCGAGAGGATACCGGCTGGCCGGTCGGCTAGTCTTTAAGCCGTGAGATCTGCGCGAAGGCGCGTCACCGACCGCCGAGGCGTATTGGGTGCCGATCGTGCAGTAGACTGTTGCGGAGGGTTTGCCTACTTCGTCTGGACTCTCGAAGCAGGGGCACCGTAATGCGCCGCAATGCCTGGGGTCCCGTCTGCGTCCCCACGGGACCGGTGGCCAGCACAGAGCCCACACCGCTCGCCGAAGCCATGAGTGACACGGTGACGATAGGCTCCGATCCGGGCCCTTCCAGGGTGACTGATTGCCAGCGGGCGCCACCATCCTCAGTCTCCCAGACCTGAAAGTGGCGCCCGGAATGGGCCCGTAACACCACCCACGCATCCTCTGCCGCCGGAGCGGCCCAGGCGAGGAGCGACCCGGTTTCGCGGAATCCCCGTACCCACGTCCTGGCCCCGTTAGCCGTGCGCCACAAAGTGACCCCGGTGATCACTCCGGAGGCGTTGGAGGTGGTGGTAAGGGCCCAACCGACTTTCGCGGAAATCATGTGAATAGCGTTCAGTGGGGGCAGCGCGGCTGTGGAGACAACGCGGGGAGCCGAGACTACGGTCGACGCGCGGCGGGACCCGGCTCACATACGATTCGCCGGCTGGGCGCTCATCTGGTGCCCGACGGCGGGATGGACTGTCGTCGCGCACCCGCCACAGATGACGTCGCCCATCACGATGACAGCAAGCTCATGGACGGCGTGCTTCCTGGTGAGATGGCCCTCTCTTAGCCGCTGTTTTAGGGGTGAACGTCCGGCGCCGTCTCCTGGTGACGGTTGGGATGACCGGATAGTCCGCTGACGGGGCCTGAGGGCCCTGCCCTGGTGCTGGCGGCGCGAGGATAACCTAAGGTCGCCACACTCCATGGACTTGGCACCATCCCCTTTCCCACGGGATCGCGGCGTATGCATTGACACAATCTCGCCCGCTCAGATCCCTCTATCTCCTGCGCCTGCGGGAAAGGCTGGCCGATGTTGACGCCGCCGCCCGGGGCCCTGGCAGTAGAGTCCGGACCTCTCGATGTCGCCCGGGTTCTTGCCCACACAGCGTCGGGGTCTGTCGAGCGAAAAGTGAAGGCAAATCAACATCTCGGCAACGGAGAAATGGAGACGGAGTGGTTCGCGCGGCAAACATCTGCTGCGGCCTTTCCGCCCGGCTTACATAACCCAGAGCGCTGCGGAGGCGCGGTCGACTGTTCCGAAAAATGCTGAGGGGA
>JAJZYZ010000105.1 GCA_021797815.1 Bacillota bacterium | reverse complement strand
CCGATCCGTCCGGGCACCCCTGGCCCCCGTGGTCCGGGGGTGCCGCCATTTCTGTGAGCCGATCCACATGGCTCACTGAGCGCGCCGGTGAGCACCGGTGCCGACATTTAACGTGAGCCTCAACAGCTGGTGTGCCAACGGGACCAGCACAAATCGTGGATCCTGGTCTCGAACCGCTTGCCGCAGGACTGGTACCCGCTGTTCCCCAACCCGGTGCTGGCGGAGGGGATTCTGGACCGCCTGGTCAACACCAGCTACCATGTCCTGTTACAAGGGAAGAGTTACCGGCCCCGTCGACGCCCTGGGGCGACGACGCCGGCCCCGGCCTAGGAGAGACGGGCCGGGGGGATTCCGTGACCAGGCCCCGGTGGAATTAAATGACCGCTGACATCCCATCGGGAAGTCATTCGAGCGGCCGGTGCAAAGGAGTGGGCGTGGCCCTTCTCAACTTGTGGCGGGCAAACCCTGATGAGCTTCGGAGCAAGCGGGTCGACTAAGGGCTCACTGGCCAGTAAGTGATACAGGTTGGGGCGCGATGGTGTAGTTCCAATGCCCCTGGAAGACATCCGGTTCCAGGTTCAGGGCCCGAACTTGCGCGGGGGTAATGTGGATACCCGTCGGGTAAGTTCCCTGGTCCCAGTCCGCCCACACCGTCAGGCCGGTTTGCGTGGTCGTGTGGCCGATGAGGTCCACGATCGTTTCGAACGTCGTCAGCGGCCGGCCCCGCCCGTTGATGCTGAGGAAGCCGAACAGGCGGTGCTCGATGTAGTTCCCCTGGCTCGTCCCCGGGGGGAAGTGGCTCACATGGATCTGCAGGCCGCTCGCGTTGGCGAAGCGTTGGAGTTCCACCTTCCACAGGCGCACCCGGTAGCCGTTGCTCCCCCCGCCGTCGGCGACGATGTAGAGATCGTGCGCGGCGGCATACCGCGCCCGGCCTTGTTCCTGCCACCAGCGTTCAATGGTGTGAACCGCGAACGGGGCGGGGTCATGATCTTGGCCCACCGCTACCCAGCCCGTCTGGTGGGCGACATCACACACGCCATAGGGACAGGCTTTCCCGATGCCCAGGTGCACGAAGTCATGGCACGGGACCTCCGGGGGATGGCCCGCCGGATGCCATTCGCGGCCCGGGTTCTTGAAGTCCCCCACGAGCTCCTTTTTCTTCGCATCCACCGAAATGACCGGGACTCCCGCCGCTTGCCAGGCTTTCGTCTGGTCCGCGATATGCTGAAACTGGGCATCCCGCTCCGGGTGCTCCGCCCCTTCAAGGCGTTTGCGGGTCGCCTGCAACCGGTAGCCCCGGGTTTTGAGGAGCGTCGCCACCGTGGTGGCCCCCACCTGATGCCCTTGGGCGCGCAGCTCCGCGGCCAACCGGGCCGCGCTCTTGGCGGTCCAGAGCAGGCGCGATTCGGGATCGCCCCGCGTCCCGGGTTGGACCAGGTGATCGAGGTCCGTCCCCAGCGTGGCATCCACCTCGACGCGCCGCCGCCGGCCGCCTCCCGGCCGGCGAATGTGCCCCGCCAGCGTCCCCGCGGCGACGGCCTCCAGATCCACGAGCCCCCGATGCAGGGTCGCCCGACTCATGCCGTAGACCTGACTGACGGCGGTAATCCCGCCATAGCCCAACGCTTGGGCCTCAGCCGCGGCCGTCAAGCGCCGGGTCCGCTCGTTCAGTTGCGGGGCCAACGCCTGATACCGGCTTTCCACGCCGCGCATCGCCTCCCGCATGCGATAGTGCATCCCTGAGCCGCTCCCTTCGCGATACGCTCAGGGGGCTCCTTCGGGAGTCCGGCACGAGAATCCTTTGCACTCGTATCAACTAATCACGGGTGGGCCCTAAGAGGATCTCCTAACACGGCAGCACGGCGTCGGTCACCGTGTGGGCCCGCCGCGGCCCCGGTTAGGCGGGGACGAGTGCCGAAATCCCTCCCGCAGCCAAGGCGGCTTGGGCTTGGTAGACCGCGGCGCGGGACATCCCGAACCGCTGGACGGCCGTGGCCACCGGCAGGCCTTCGTGGACCACCCGCCCGAGAATTTGGCACTTGACCTGCACCCGACTCCCGCGTCGGCGAAGGGCTAGGGAGCTCTTTGCCCGTGCTGCTCCTCCGTAAGCGTCACCGCTAGCTGCTCCCGCTCCCGGCGACCCGCCACACGATATGAGAGGTACCACGAGAACTGATGCGGAAGGGGTGCCCATCCCGTCGCCACCGCCATCCAGGCGAGCGGGTTGTCCGCCAGGTAAAGAGTTCGCGTGAATCCTGGCCGGGCGTGCGGCCACAAGAGGCTAGGCCGACTGAACCCGGCCACTTCGTTCCCGGTTTCATAACCGGGGGCTCGGGTCCCATTCCCCCACCAGGGCGGCGCCGAGCTTCCGACGCGCGTGAACTGGCCCGGATCTCGGCCCGTATACACCACTGTCACCCGGGCGGCCAGGGGCTGGGGCGGGTGGCTCGGAAACACCGCGGACAGAGTTGCCGCTAAATTGGAGTCAGCCGGGAAACTGTAGCCCGTGCTCCGGTACAACGCAGCATATGACTGCCCGAGGGGTCCCGTCACCACGTCCCGGACACTCGCTAGATACGGGGCGTCCAAGGTCAGGGGCCGAACCGTCGCCGTGACGCGCCACGGTCCCGAGGCACCGGACCAACTCAGCGCGGAGGGCAGCCGGGGCGGGGGAAATGGTCCGAGCCGCACGAGCCCCTGGGCGGTGGCGACGAAGGCATACCGTGTACCAACGCCCACAGATCCGGGCACGCCCGATGCCGCGGCCAGAATCCGCCCATCCGGTCGGAGCGCATAGATCGTCCCCGGCCGCGCCGCTAAGACCACGCCGCTCGGATCCAGGATCCCGAGGCCGCGATACCCGGCGAGAAGGGGGAGGCGGAGGTCGAGCCACGGCCCCCAGACGACAAGGCGGGTGCCTCGGGAGGTGTTCACTAGGTGCGCATCGCCACTCGTCGGACCGCGCGGGCATGCGCTGGTGGCGTTCAAACCATCCTGGCTCAGCGTCAGCAAGGCATGGGGCGTTTCGAGCACGACGCCACTTCCGTAGCGGATGGGGACCAAGTAGGCCCCGTGCATCAGGGAGGGAAACGCGGCCATCGGTTCCGGGAAGGAGTATATCGCCGCGCCTTTCAGGGTCGAGATGGACACCGCATACCGCCCAGTCTCGTAGGAGACGATGACGGGCTGGCCGGCGGCGTTGGTCATCAACAGGGACCCATTCCCGCCGGCGACGAGCGCCAGGACGCGGCCCTGAGCGCTCAACACATACGTGACCGACCGGTCGCTGAGCACGAACCCGCCGGTCGGCCCCGACCGAATCCACACGACGCGACGGGGTACGGGCAGCCGGCGGCCCTGGCTTGCCGGCGCGACCGCGGAACTCTTCAGGGTTGGCGCCAGGCGGGTCGTCCCGATCTGTTGTCCCGCGGGTCCCAAAACGATCACGGCCAGACGATGCTGAGAGCGCACCGCGACGAGCGTACGGTCGCCGGGAGACATCCAGGCGCCCAAAATGCGCCCCGAGGCCGCTAAGGTCGTCCGCCATACGGAGCGCGTCAGGCTGTCCGTACGGAATGCCGTGATGTGGTTCCCCTCATAGAGGATGATCCGACCGGACGATACGAGGAGGTGCACCTTCCCCGTGAATCCCGCGGGCCACGCCCGCCGCAGGACGTATGCACCAGAGGGTGCCCGCGGTCGGACGACGAAGGGGCTCGTAAACAGGGCGACCGCGGCCAGGACCACGAGGACCGGTACGAGACGCCACCCGGGACCAGGCGTCGGCGGACGGCGGCGCCGGTCAATCCGGAGTGGCTCCGCCCAATGGGACACACGGGTCAGCAGTTCGTCCTGAAAGCGGGCCGCGAACCGCGCTTGGTCTTCCGCGTCGTCAATCATGCCAAACCTCCTCGGCGTCGGCTACCAACCATCGCCTGAGCCGTTCGCGGCTGCGGGCAAGCCGGCTTTTCACGGTGCCTTCGGGGATGTGCAACAGGCGGGCGGTTTCGCGGACGTCAAAGCCGGCCCAATAGTGCAGCAGCGTGACCTCGCGGTACGACCGCGGAAGGGTCTGCACCGCCTCGAGGAGACCGTGGTCCGCGAGCGCGTGCGGTGTCTCTCGGAGATCCTCCGGAGCCGTCACGACCTGCCGCCGTCGCCATGGCCGTCGCCCCTCAGTCCGGCTCGCCAGGATCACGCCACGCGCTAACCAGGCGCGCGTCACAGGCCGGCCCCGGACGAGGAGACAGTAGGCGCGGTACAGCACGTCCTGCACGACTTCTTCTGCGAGTTGCCAATCGTGCAGCTGCCCCATCGCAATACCCAGCAGTTGGAAGCTGTACCGCGCGGCCAAATGCTCCAGCGCCCGGTCCGGCGTGGCCCGCATTTCTTGACGACTTCGGGGGTTCGGGTCGTTCAGCGAGTTCGCACTCCCTTCCGTCCCGTTTCGCGTCTCAGATCGCCGGCACCGTGTTCTGCTCCCTCGTCTACTGTAATGGAGGAAATGTGGGACTAGGTTCCCATCGCCGAAAATTTCTCCCGCACCGTGCCAGATCCAAGCAGGGCGCACCAACCTTCTCAGCCAACGCGGCCTGCTGGATAGGACCTTGGCGCTACTACGGGCTGTGCTGCCAGTTGATCCCGAAGCTCGTTTCAGACGTCCAGTTGGTGGGGGTGGCCTGGCTACCGTTGATGACGTCCAAGTTTATAAGTCTGTACGGCGCTACTTCTCCATTAACCTCACCGCTTGATGTGTATGTGTAGTAGTTCCAGTAATCGGCCGTATCTGAGAACGGGGGCAGATTATAATAAGCGCCGTTTCCGAGATACGGCGTTTCCAAGATCGCCTCTGCGGAGTTGTCCACGTAGTTGGTAGGACAGTCGAAGTATACCCACCCGGTCGAGCCGCCGGTGGTCACGTTGTTGGCGATCCCTCTGAACTGCGAATACGTCGTGTTATCTACGACGACGGGACCCACGTATCCGTCTTCGCCCCAGAGGTTGTTACCCGGATTCGCACTGCCTGCCGTGTAGTCGCCACACTGGGCGGCATTCTCGGAGTTGTAGCCTGACACGGCTTCCACGAACAAAGTAGTAGTGGATCCGCTCCCCTGATTGTAGATTTCGCCGCCGGACTGCATCAAGGAAGCGAACCCACTTGAAGTATTGGCAGTATCGCCCCCTATTCCCACCCATTGGCCGATGCCCCACAAAGCGGTCAATGGCGTGCTGACATTGGCCATATCCCATTGCCCCTGGACCAGTCCATACGTGTTTTGATAATCCTCATAGCCTGCCCAAGAGATGTTATCTTCCGTAGATGAGTACCAGTTAGCAGGCGCCGTGGCTGCGGTCGACGGGTTAAACGGCGCTACGTGAACGCGGGGCAACATCTGTGTGACGGAGGCTAGCCAACTCGCATAGGAAGCCGACCCAGGCGCCCCTCCGGGCAACGGTAAACCCGCACGAATGAGGGCGTTTATCGACATTGTTGAAGGGTCTAGATGCGCATCCTGCCCTCGTGCTACGGGCGGCGTCGCCAGATAGTTGGATGTTAGTCTAGATTTCGGACACCGCGAATGGGGGATCCCCTACCATCAAGCCATTCGAGGTGAACACCGTGCCAGGTCCCCGATACAGTGAGGAGTTCAAGCAGCAAGCCGTGGTCTTGGTGG
>JAJZYZ010000104.1 GCA_021797815.1 Bacillota bacterium | reverse complement strand
ATCGTCTACCCATCAAGAACTTTGGGGCCACGAGTCTCATTCGGCCGTCCCCTTCACGGTATGCTGGGTTTGTGGCTGTCCGGAACGGCGGCGTCCTCGCCCGGTGACGGGGACCGGTGCGCGGGCCGCCTCATCCGCTCGCATGGGGCCACATGGCCGATGCCGTGCGCGCAGAGGGTCACACTCTCGATGAAGGGGCGATGTCGCGGCATGGAAAGAGAGCGGGAAGCGCTTTTGGAGCGCTTGAAGCGCTTCGGGGAAGAGAACGATGCCCGTGTCACCGACCGGGCTGACAAGATGCTCAATATCACGCGGGATACGGGTCTCCTTCTCTGGATGGTCTTGCGGGCTATGAAGCCGGCCCAAGTCCTTGAGATTGGCACCTCGAACGGCTACTCCACCATCTGGTGGGCCGACGCGCTGTCTGACGCCGCACAGGAGCTCGTCACCCTGGAAATCAATCCGAAGAAAGCGGAGCTTGCGCGCCGGAACTTTAAGGAGGCCGGCGTGGAGTCACGGGTCACCCTCCTTGTGGAAGATGCGGGGTCCTACTTGAAACGGGCGCCGACAGAAAGTGTCGACTTTCTGTTTCTCGACTCGGAACGTGGAGAGTACGTCGGCTGGTGGCCGGACCTGCAGCGGGTACTGGCGCCGCGTGGTCTTTTGGTGGTGGACAATGCCGTCGATAAGGCGGCGGAGCTTGTGGCTTTCCGCGAGCGCGTGGCGGCCACGGCGGGTGTGAGCGAGGTGCTGGTGCCGATCGGAAACGGTGAGCTCTTCATCCAAAAGACGGCAGGGTGAGGTGGCGCTGGTCTTCTCGGCCCGCTTGACCGACGAGGTGGACCTCCGGTCCTGGGATCCGGTGATGGCCGCGCCCATGGTGCGGGCACTTAACGAAAATCGGAACCACATCCGGGGCTGGCTCAGCTGGCCCCACGACGGCTATGACCTTGATGACGCGCGCTGGTTCATCGAGCGGCAACTTGAAGTCTGGGCGCGTGACGGTCTCATGAGCGTCGGGATCTGGCGCGGTGAGGATCTCATTGGCGGGGTCACGCCCAACAGTTCACGCCCCGGAAACAAATCGGTCGCGCTCGGCTATTGGATAGCCGCGTCGGAACAGGGAAAGGGACTGGTCACTGGTGCCTGCCGCGCCGTCATCGACGATCTGTTTGCCGCGCGGAGCATGCATCGGATCGTCATCAATGTGCACCCGGAGAATGTCCGCAGCCGCCGGGTGCCCGAACGGCTGGGCTTTCGCGAGGAGGGGACTCTTCGCGAGGCGGTCTGCGACGACCACGGGTTTCACGACTGGGTGGTGTACGCCATGCTGGAGGATGAGTGGCGTGCACGACCGTGAACGGAACCGGGGACAAATTTTGGATGGACGAGGGTCCCGGGTTTGAGACGGCCTGGCCAGCGCTTGCCGGTGGACGGCGTCATCGGGGTGCATCCCGGAGAGATTTTTCATATCGCGGGGCGTGCAAGGGGACCGGCACAGCGTCGGCCGTCGCGACGCGGCCGAGAACGCGCGCAGCCGGGGGGCGGGACCGGGGCGGCGGAAACGAACGCCGCCGCCGTCAGCTTGTACCGCCATCGCCGCGCGCGGGCCGTGGTGATCTCGCCCCGCTATCGGGGCATCGCCCGCTACCAGCTCAGCCTTGCGGAGCCCGTCTGAACGCCAGCGTGATATTGGCGCCTCCGAAGCCGTTCGAGTTGGAGAGGGCCGCCTCCAAGGGGGCGGGCCGGGCCGTATTAGGCACATAGTCAAGGTCGAGGTCGCGGTCGGGCTCATCGTAGTTGATCGTGGGCGGCAGGATCTGATAGTAGAGGGCGAGGGCCGTAAACGCCGCCTCGGCGGCGCCCGCCGCCCCCAGAAGGTGACCCGTCATGGACTTGGTGGAACTCACTGCCAGGAGCCAGGCATGGGCGCCAAACACTGCCTTGATGGCGGCCGTCTCACTGGCGTCGCCCAGCACGGTAGACGGCGCATGGGCGTTGATGTACTGCACGTCGGTGGGAGGAAGACCGGCCGTCTCCAGCGCCCGCAGCATGGCCCGGGCGGCGCCGGCGCCGCCGGGAGTGGGCGCCGTCGCGTGATAGGCGTCGCCGGCCATGCCGGCTCCCGCCACCTCCGCATAGATGCGCGCGTGGCGGCGTCGGGCGTGCTCCAACTCCTCCAAGACCAAAGTGGCGCCGCCTTCGCTCAGGACAAACCCGTCGCGGCCGGCGTCAAACGGGCGCGAGGCGGCGTGGGGCTCCCCGTTCCGCCGCGACAGTGCGCGGGCATTGTCGAAGGAGGCGATGGTCACCTCGGTCAGCACGGCCTCGCTGCCCCCGGTGACCATGACGTCGGCGTCGCCCCGCTGGATGGCGTAAAAACTGTCGGCGATGGCGTGAGCCGAGGTCGAACAGGCGGAGACGGTGGCGTAATTCGGCCCGCGCAAGTTCCAGCGGATGGAGATGAGACCGGCGGCCATATTGATGGCCGAGCCGGGGGACAGGAGCGGCGAGACGCGCGCGGCGCCCTTCTTGCGAAGCGCCTCGGCGGCAGTAAGAATCGTGCCGAGCCCACCCATCCCGCTTCCGTAGATGACACCGGCCCGGTCCGCCAGATCTTCGTCCCAGATAAGCGCGGAATCGGTCCACGCCTCGGCGGTAGACGCCATGGCAAAGTGGATGAAGCGATCGTACCGTCGCACATCCTTGGGCTCCATGACGGCCGTGGGCTTGAAATCTCTTACCTCGCCCGCAATCCGAGCTCCGATGTGCGAGGCGTCAAAGGCGGTGATCGCTCCGACTCCGGAACGGCCTGCCACAATGGCGTTCCAGTTCGCTTCGGTGGAGTTTCCCAGGGGGGTAAGCATACCGATACCCGTTATGACGACGCGCCTCACACTGAGGGCTCCTCTCTTGCTGCAGGGGGTTTCAAGTATGCCTTCAACATCTGCAGGGTCACGGTCCGCATGTCATGGAGATAGACGTCCGGCGTGCCGACTGACCAGTACAGGGTCACCCCGTCGGCCAGCGACACCAGAATGGCGGCGACGGCGGTCGCGTCGGCGTCACGGCGGAAGTCTCCGGCCTCCACGCCCTGACGCACCAGACTGGCCAGATACTCGATGAGGCCGCCGAAGCGGCGTTGCAGGCCCTGGCGCACGGTCCCGTCCTGAAGGGTCTCTCCCCATGCCACGAGGAGAAGACGCCCGGTGCTGGGGTGCCGCACCCGCAGGGCGCTTACGAAAATGTCCACGCATCGCGCAAGGGATTCCCACGGGGTTTCACGGTCCGACGTCAGTCGCCGCAGAAGCTCGGGTCCCCGCGAGAGGCGCTCCTCCAGCAGGGTCAACATGATGTCGCTTTTGGTCGGGAAATACCGGTAGAGGGCGCCGACGCTGAAGCCGCTCTTGGTGGCGATGTCGTCGACGGTGGCCAGTTGATATCCCTTGCCCAAAAAGACATCCTGCGCTGCGTCCAGGATGGCCTGGCGCCGGGATTCTCGATGTCCTTCCGTGACTTTCGGCATCCCGCGCCTCCGAAATAAAAAGTGAGCGTTCACTCATTTTACACGAGCCCGAGGGTCGGGCAAGGACGCTCTCCGGCCACTCGACCCGGTCTATGCCACAGACGAGGGCGCCCGCCTTCGGACAGCGGGCGCCCGGTCGCTGCGGGGTCGGGTCAGGATGCAGTCGTGGCCCGCAGATACCGGTCGAACCAGTCAAGCGTCCGCCGGTGGAGATCTGTGAGCGTACTGAGACGTCCGGAGAAGAAGAGGCTCACATGGCCCTCGCCGGGATACTCCACCCAAGTGACCGGTTTCTTCTGCCACCGGAGCGCGACAAACCACATCTCCGCCTCATATGGCGGGCAGGTGCGATCGTCCCCGCCATGAAGAATCAGCACGGGGCACTGGACCCGGTCTACATGCGTGATGGGGGAGTGCTCGCGATACGAATCGGGGATCGCCCAGGCCGGACCCCCGACGTCTGTCCGGATCGACTCCCAGTGGTCGATGCCGTACGACAGGGTGGCCAGATCGGAGATGGTGGCGATAGTCACCGCCGCCTGCTGCAATTCGGGATGGCGTGTCACCATCCAGTTGGTCATGAACCCTCCGTAGCTCCCGCCGTACACCCCCAGGTGACCGCGAGAAGCCACCCCGGCGCTGATGAGGTGGGCGGCCAGGGCCGCACCGTCCTCACCCTCCTTCGTGCCCCACCGGTCACGGATGAGGTCGGCAAACGCCTGGCCGTACCCACCGCTGCCCCGAAAATTCGGCACGCCGACGGCATAGCCGTGGGTGACCGGCATGGCGATGAGGCTCTGAAAGTACGGCCCGACCGCTCCGTGGGGACCACCATGGAAGTAGAGGAGGGTCGGGTGGGGTCCCTCGCCTTCCGGCTCCCAGACCCAGTTCTCCACCGGCCCGTCTTCGGTATCCAGGGTGACAAGTTGGGGCGTCCGCACCGGTCGGCGTTCCCGCAGCCACGGATTGAGGTCGCTCTGCACGGTCACGTCACCGGTCGTGAGATGGAAGCGGCAGACCTCCGGGGGTCGATCGGGCAGGTAGACAAGTCCGGCCCCATGCAGTCCATCCGGCCCCGCGGTCGGAAAGCCGACGTCATGGACCAGGGGCGTGGTGTGACCCTTCATATCCGTCGCGACGACGGTCAAACGGCCACCGACGTTCGCGTACCAGAGAAAGCGCCCGTCCGGCAGCTCTTCAGGTGCCGCGGCTCGAAACGGCACCATACCCTGGGGAGATCCGCGGTCATACGCGTGGGAGAGGCATCGCGGCGCGTCGGATCCCTCGGCCGACACTACCATCAGGTGGTAGTCATAGGTCGAGCTGGTCGTCGGCGTGTGGTTGTGGAAGAAGGCGATACGCCGGCCATCCTTAGACCATACCGGCATGCGGGCCACCCCGTCTGACGGCGTAAGGAGCCGCCACTCGTTCGAATCCAGGTTGACCGTGTAGAGGTCCCAGACCCATTCGATGTCCCAGTCGGGGCGCCGGGTCGTGATGAGAGCGATGCGGCGTCCATCGGGCGCCCATGCGGGATAGAAGTGGTGCCAGTCGGGGGTCCCGACCGCCGTCGCGAATCCGGTGGCCACGTCAATCACGTAGACGCTCCAGGTGCGGGACCCCAGGTATCCGAGGCCGTCCAGATCATACCGAACCCGGGTCACGACATGGGGGTCTTGCGGCCCCTCCGCCAGTGGCGCCAGCACCTCCACCAGGAGACGGCTCCCGTCCGGCGACCACTGCGGTGCCCGGGCGGTCCCGGCGAATCGGGTCAAAAGCCGCACGGCGCGGGTCTCCACGTCCAGGAGGGCAACGCCCGCCTCGCCATTTATGTGGCCGACAAACGCGACGCGGCGTCCGTCGGACGAGAGTGCGGGGTCGGCCATCTCCCCGTCATAGAGGTTGTCGGGATCGCCCGAAGGGCGAAGGCGCGCGAGCCGCACCCGACGGGCGCCGTCCTCAAAGCGTGTGGCCGGATACAACACGTCACCGCCCGGCATGAGGATGGGCGGGCCGGCCTGAACGATGCGGCCAAGATCCTCGGGCATGAAGGGAGACAGGTGAAGGGCACTCGCTCGGTGCGACATGACAACTCCTTTTTGTGCAACCGACTTCTCGGAGCAGGAGAGTTCTTCACCGGTCATCAAACTTCCTGGACCGGCGCTG
>JAJZYZ010000103.1 GCA_021797815.1 Bacillota bacterium | reverse complement strand
CCCTAAGTGGAGATACTCGGCGGCATACCCACTCTGGGCCGGGAGATGAGTGGGCGTGGTCCAGCCGTTTTCAAAGGGGTCCCGGCATGCCACAATGCCTGCTTCCGTCCGGCGGGCTGACCGAAACGCCTGCCGATCCCGTGAGGTGGTGCTAGACTTGGTGTTCGCGGTTTGAGGGCCAATAGGCCGATGGTTGGTCACAGGAGGGCGGTTATGGAGGACGTTCTGCGTACCGATCGACTGAGGCTGCGGAAGATGACCATGGACGACGCCAATCGTCTTCTTCGAATCTTCTCTGACCAAGTCGCCATGCGGTATTACCCCCACACCAAGGACCACGAGGAGACCCAAAAGTGGATCGAGTGGACGCTTTCCAACTATCGGAACTACGGCCTTGGGCTCTGGATCGTGGAGCGGCGATGCGACGGGGAGTTTCTCGGCCAGTGCGGTGTGGTTCCTCAGGAACTGCACGGCGCTCTCGTCTTTGAAGTGGGCTACCTCTTCGTGCAGGCATTCTGGGGACAGGGGTTTGCGACCGAGGCGGCCCGGGCTTCCCGGGACTGGGGTTTTCGCCACACCGACAGTCGGGCGCTTATCTCCCTCATCCATCCCCAGAACGCGCCATCCGCGCGGGTAGCTCGACGGATAGGCATGACGCTGCAAGAGCAGATCGTGTGGCATGAACGTCCGACCGACGTCTACGCCATTTCACGAGACGCATGGGCCGCCGATGGACACGGCCTCGCTCCCGAATGACGATGCGCCACAAACGGGATGAGAGCCTTCTGCAATGCGTCGCGGCGGTCGATGTGCCGGTCTCATGGGTCCAAAGCGATATGTTCCCGAACGTGCGTGGCTCACTCCCGCCAAGGCCCCGATAGTTCCAGCTGACCATCGTTGCTGCCCAGCCCACGGGGGCGACTGGCAAGGAAAGCGCCAACCTCGTCGGGGTCTGTTCCAATACCGACAGCGCGCCGCCGTTTTGGACGCGGAAGAGCAGGTCGGGGGTCCGGCGCGAAGGGTATGCATGTGGACGCCATGAATGTGCCCGGTCTCGATCGTGCGTTGCTGCGGCCTCAACAAGACGCAGCTGAGTGGATTGTGGCCAATCTGGCCCGTGAGGTCGGGGTTCGTGCTGTCTTTCTCACCGGGTCTCTTGCCGCCGGTGCCGGTGACGCCCATTCCGACGTGGATCTGCTAGTGCACATCGATCCCTGGAAGCGCGGCGATCTCTGGGGGCGCTGGCAGCGCATCGTGCCGAGACCAAACGCGCCGATCCTGGACTAGACTCATCACTGGGGAGATCCCTTGGCGTTGAGCTATGCGGCTCTCTACGAGAGTGACGTGGACGCCGATCTGACGTTCGTGGACGCGGGGGTCGCGCCAACCGATGCGATTTGTGCTTGGAAGGCTCCCGGCAGGGCAACGGGTGACGCGCCGGCGGGGAGAAGCCGCTCCGTGTCGGCCTCGACCTGTTTGATGACGCCATCCGCCTGTTTTGGATGGGCAGCTTCCTGTGTGCGAAATACCTGGCCCGGGGGGCGTTGTGGATGGCTCTGTGGTTTCTCGAGAGCCGGCGTGAAGCCTTCCTGTCGGCCTGGCGGCTCGCACACACGCCTGAGCGGGCTGGCTGGGGATGGTCCAAAGTTCATGAAGGTCTGCCGCCGGACGTCTTTTGTGAGCTTGGCCAGAGCGTTACTCTCCTTGAGTTCCAAAGCTTATCCTGGGCCCTCCTTCACCTGATGGGCATGATGGGGCGCCGCGGCCCAGAGCTGGCCCGGCTCTGTCGGCATCGGTACCCGCAAACGGCCGCCAAGGCGGTGACGCGTCTCGTCGCCCAGGCACTGGCAACGGCGCCCGAAAGAGCCTGACGGACTGTTCGCGTGCCTCGGAGGCGCCCATGGCATCCTTGGTCAGACGGCCTCTCCCTCGCTCAGGTGGGGATGACTTGAAGTGCGCCGTCCAGCCTGTTCGTGGTGAAGTCCGGCCGGATACTGCCAGGGTCCTCTCCCCACCGGTTGATCCACACGGTCCTGAACCCAAGTTGCGATGCCGCGCCCATATCGTAGACAAGTCCCTGCGCGACGTGAAAGACGTCCGCCGGAGCAGCTCCGGTCTCGTCAAGAAACCGTGTCCAATGAGCGGGCGCCGGCTTGTAACTTCCGACGTCTTCGGCCGTGATCACGAGGTCAAATGCCACCGGGAGCCGTTTTAGGGATGCGCCGATAAGGTCCCGATCAATGTTGGAGAGGATGCCGAGCCGGTACCCGGCCGCCTTCAGCCGCTTGAGAACGTCGGGCACCTCGGCAAACGGTCCCCACTCCGGGAGTCCTTCGGTGAGGATCCGGGGGTGCGACGGCGGGGGGAATCCGTGGCGCGCAAGGAGCGCGAGTGTGACCGCTTCCTGGATGGCGGGGTACGGCCGGTACGGGCCCCGCTCAAGTTCCTGCTCCAGCGCCTCATAACCTGCCGCCATCGCCGCGATCGCCCCGGCGGAGGCCGTGGGCGCGGCCGCCCGAAGGCCTTGTCGAATGCCCGTGTTCCAGTCGATAAGGGTGCCGTAGCAGTCAAACGTAATCCAAGACTCTTTCATCCGGTGAGTCCTTTCTCAAAACCGCGCAGACCTGTCGGGCGCCCATCTCTTAGATGGTGGCGAGCGCCTGCTCCAGGTCGTTTATCAGGTCGTCCGAGTCCTCGATGCCGATGGAGAGACGAAGTAGGTTCTCAGGAACGGGGGTGATGTCTCCTTCCAGGGGGAAGCGGTGTTCCAGCAGACTCTCCACGCTCCCGAGCGACGTGGCACGAATGACAAGTTTTACGGCCTCGGCTACGCGCTTGGCTTCCGCGAGACCGCCCCGGACCTCGATCGCCATCATGCCGCCGAATCCGCCCTGGAGCTCGTGCTTGGCGACGGCGTGGGCGGGATGGCTCTCGAGTCCCGGATAGGACACGCGCTCCACCTTGGGGTGGCGTGCGAAGTGTTCGGCCACCGCCATGGCGTTGGCCGAAATCTGCTTGAAGCGCACCACGAGAGTCCGCATGCCGCGCAAGAGCAGCCAGGCGTCCAGGGGATGAAGCACGGAGCCGGTCGCCATTCGCACATACTCCATCTCCGTCCAGCGCTCGTTCTTCTCCCGGGTTGAGAGGGACCCGGCCAGGACATCGCTGTGGCCGTTCAAGTACTTCGTGGCGGACTGCATGACGAGGTCCGCGCCGAGATCCAAAGGACGGATAGTCACCGGCGGCGTAAAGGTTGCATCCACCACCAGGATGGCGCCGGCGGCGTGCGCGGCCCTGGCCGCAGCCGCGACGTCCATCACGTCGCAGGTGGGGTTGATGACAACCTCGGTCCAGACCATCGCGGTGAGGCCCGGCACAATGGCCGCTTCCAGGGCACCCGGCTCGCGAATGTCGGCAAACGAGACCGTGAATCCGCGAAGCTTCGAGACCCGGAGAATCCAGCGCTTGATCCCGTTGTAGAGAAAGATAGGGGCGACAAGGTGCTGACCGGCGCGAAGCGTTTCCAGCACGGTCACGGCAGCCGCCATCCCCGAGCTGAACGTCATCGTCGCCGCGGCACCGTCCAGATCCGCCAACGCGGTCTCGACCACCTGGTTGGTCGGATTCTCGGTACGACGGTAGTCGATGCCGCCTACACCGCGGTCAAACGTCGCCGACAAATGAATAGGGGGAACGATGGCACCGGTGGCCGGGTCGACGAAATGATTGCCCTGAGCCAGCATCGAGGCCACGCGAACATCTGGTGACATTGTACAAGGCCGCCTTTCTTCGGCGGCCCCACGGCTCGGGCAAACCGCCGGCATGGACTGTGGAGAGCCCCTCCAGTATAACGGGCAATCCATGTCGCCTCGGGCCGGCCGTTCGATCTAAGGGCCCGATCGCGCCCCGGATTGTGTGGCTGGCAAAGCTGGGCTGACACTGGGTGAGAGATGTCTCCACGCTCTGGCCGAAACGCCCGCTGCCCGGGAGCGAAGCTCCCGGTGGGCCGTGGCGCCGCTCCAGCCGCCGTGCGTCAAACGTGGGGACAGCACCTGCGACGTAATCGGCGGGGAACTCAGGACGCTTTTTTCTGGAACGTACGCGGTCCGGGCACCCTCCCTGTCAGACAGCCATCCGTTGGCACGCCATGCGAGTTTTGGGATCCGGTTTTCTGGCATTAGATTCCGACACCGACCGGACGGTTTCGCAACGGGCCGGAACGTCGGCGGCGGTCAGGAACTCCGTCGGCGATGAGAAAGAGAGGCGCCAAAAGGCCTCTCAGAGAGGCAGAATTCGAAGGCTCAGGGTGTTAACGGGAGTCCGCCTTGAGCCACCCCCGAGTGGGCGGTACACTGACGGCAAGCGACTCGCACGGTGCTGGAGAGTGAAGGGTTGGATGCGCCTCGTGACGAGGAGGGGCTCCCGTGTTTGTCTTTGGAGCGGTTGCATTCGCCGGTGTCTTGTTTGCCGCCTGGGCGATGAGTCGACAGGACCGCCGCGGAGAGCACCCGAGCGGCCACGGGGACACGGGAAGATTTAACGCCCTCACGGGCGGAGACTGGTACGACCGCAGGTTTTGGCGTTCCCAGTCACGTCATCGCGTCTGAACGCGCCGGTCGGATCATAGATTCGCCGCTGCCCTCAATTTGAAACGGCCGCGCAACAAGCGCCTGGTCGTCCGTGCGTGGCAGCTTTTTCAAGGTGATTCGTCGCTCTTTCTTGCCGCCCCGCGACCTACGGCGCACGATGGTGCCAGAAACGCTTTCGGCGTCCCTCTTTCGAATGCTTTCTTCACTTGCCCGCTGCGCTACCCAATCGTCTTAGACAGTACCCGGCGGCCGACCGGCCCCGCGAAACCTTTCGACCTCCGGGGCTGGGCTATCGCGCAAGGGAGGCAGTCGGTGCCGACGAGTCAGCACCACCAGATTTCCGACATCTGCGACGTGATCTACTGGGTACGCCCGGCACGCCTCTTGGACGTCGGAGTAGGGTTTGGGAAGTACGGGCTTCTAGCCCGGGAGTATCTGGAACTGTGGGACGGCCGTGAGGAGTATGACGCGTGGGAGCATCGCATTGACGGGATCGAGGCGTATGCGGCCTACCTGAAGCCCTGGCAGCGGGCCCTCTATGATCACCTTTACGTCGGCGACGCCAAAGATGTCGTCCCCACCCTTGAGGTGCGTTACGACCTCGTTCTCCTCATCGATGTTCTGGAGCATTTCACCCGCGAAGACGGCGCCGCGCTGCTGGAAGCCTTGCGGGCACGGGCAGACAATCTTCTGATCGCCACCCCCAAAGATATCGGTCATCAGGGAGAAGATGCCTTTCACAACACCTACGAGGCGCACCGCGGCCAGTGGCATCGTCGTGACTTCAGCCTCTACGAAGAGCGGCTGGTGATTCCAAACCCGTATTCCTGGCTCGTGCTCTTGGGGTCAGCCGCAAGAAGCGTGCGGGCGAGCCGTGCGCGCCGCCGCCGGGCGCTTCTCCGACATCGGTACGGGGGTTGGGCCCGGCGCTTTTTCCCCTCCGGAGGGTGAGCACGGACCGGTCAACGTTGGGTGAGGCGGGCGACCCAGGGAAGTCTCAGGAACGATGGGGTCTTCGGGCGCGGCCGTCAGTATCGCACGGCAATCTGCCGTGTCACGCCGTCGACCCGCACCGTGCCTCCGTGTGGCACCACGATCTGCGGGTCGGTATGTCCGATATCGAGATTGAAGACGA
>JAJZYZ010000033.1 GCA_021797815.1 Bacillota bacterium | reverse complement strand
CGGATCGCCTCCCGCATCCGATAATGCATCCTCGTCGGACTCCCTTCGCGATCACGATGGGAGACGCCTTCGGGAGCCGGCGGGAGAAATCCTTTGCTGTCGTATCAATTAATTACGGGTGGGCCCTAACAGGCCGGAAGAGCCGGCCCTCTTAGGGTTGGGACCACTGCAGCGTCCGAATCAAAGCAAACACGCGGGCGGGCCCCTGCACCTGCGATTGCTGGAGGGTGTAGAGATCCTGACCTCGCATCCACGCCATTCCAATCAAAGTGGTGGGCTCGGTACCCATGGCCACCCCGATAACGGCCAGGCCGGTGAATGGGGGCAAGGGGTCCGGGCGAGGAGCTGACTCACTTCATTGGCCGTCGGCGGCCCCAAGTCCGGGGTACTTGCGTCTAGCACCACGATGGTCCAGGTGCCGCTCGTCCACTGGATCGCGTCGCCCCAGTTCTGGTATTTCACCGCCGACACGCCGTCGGGCAGCCGGATGGGGACAGGGTCCCCGCTGCCGACTCGACGACCCCCTGGCGCCGGACCCAGCGGAAGACTGTTCCAGAAATAGTCGAGACGGGCGACGGCGCCCGCGGGCAGGGGGCTCAGGGGACCATTTCCGGTCAGTTGCAGCACTACCGGCGCCATCTTGGGAGCGGTCGGGTTTTTTGAGGTGCCCATGGGAACGGGACGGTGCGTGGCGTAGTAGAAGACGCCGTATCCGGCGCTGTACCCGCCGACCGTCGCGGTCAGCCACCGATAATGTGCCGGGAGAGGGATGGTCAAGGGAAGGCCCACGGGGACCTTGGTGTGCGCTGTCATGTACGCGTAGACCGCCCGGGCCATCTGTGCCGGGCTGGCAGGCACGGGCGCGGACGCCCTGGTGGAGGCCGCGGTGCGCGTCCGCGATGCCGGCCTTGAGGCCGGCGTGAAGCCGCAGGCGGTCAACCCCAGAGCCAGCACTGCGAAAGCCCCTAACGCTCCCATCTTTCTCATCGGGTTCGTCTCCCTCCGGGATGAGAGACATGCGCGCCTCAAACCCAATTTAGTGCAGTAGTAGATGAAACCCCAACAATTAAACGCGGCGGGCAGGCTTCTGGTTAAGGGCGCGCCCGCGCCGCCCGCCTCCCGATTTCGGACAGCCGCCGGCGACGCGGAGCCGTGTCACCAGGGGTCCCACAAACGCTCCGCGAATTGAGCGGATAGAGCGGATGGTCCTGTCCAGGCTCGCCGTTAAGTCATGCTCGACCGTCGCCTGCACGATTCCGTCCGCGGTGAGTGCCGCGAGGACTCTAACGGATGGCACAATCACCGCAAGTGGGCTCGCCGGGACTCCTCGGCGCCGTGGGAGGTCAAGTCGGTCTGAGGGCGGTCGATTTCGCGTGGGCCGCTTTGACGACACTTATCTCGCCCAGGACACGGGGCCGGCGACCGCGTTTCTCCCGCCGGCAGTAAAACGCCGGTCCCACGCCATCAAACGCCCTCCGAGCACGGCTCGGGGCCGGCGCCGTCGGAGCCAAGACTTCCGTCGCCCCGCAGCAAGCGCCTCACAGTGCCCTTGGAACATCTGGGAGCACGGCTCTCCTTCTGTCACCGCCGGCCACGACGGGAAGCGCCAGCGGCCATCGGGATGGCCGATCAGGCTCACCGCTGAGACGCATGTGCGACGATCTGCCGACAATGCGCCCTCCCCGGACCGGTTTGCGTAGCGGCCACGCTCCTGTTGACGCACCCGGAGCGCCAGACTGCCAGGTGGAAGCACGCGAGATGCGCCGCGCCGTCGTGCCGGGGGTGGGACGGGGATAGCCGCGCGAGCGCTTTCGTGCTTGTGCGGAAAGGCGGACGTCCCGCCTCGGAATGTCCGGGCGTCGGGATCTCGCCGGTATCGTACGCCCACGCCGGAGTGGAGCCGGTGATCGCCATTCCGGACTACATCGCGGCAAGCGGTGTGGACCCGGCCGCGACCCTGACAGCCGTGACGGCCACCGCCCGGTGGAGCGGGATTTTCGCAAGGACGACCGGACGGCCGTGCTTCTCGCCGGGGCGCTACGCGCGCACGGTGCGGTGCCCGGCCACCGTGGGTTCACGCCCGTCCCGTGAGTCCGTGCCTGCGGACGCCGATGATTCTTGGCGGCTGGCGGCGTCGAGGAGAGGGGACCGGACGTGACCGCGCTCGCTCATAGTAGCCCGGACACCGCCGCGGAGCCGAGCTCATGCGCTCCGGCTCACGCCGTCTGACGGAGGAGTTGGAAAATGGACCGGCACTTGGTTACTCACGGCACGTTCGCGCTGGAGCGGACATATGCCGTCCCGCCCGCGACCGTGTTTTTGGCGTTCGCAAGCGAGCACGCCAAGGCGAGCTGGGGAGCCACCGACGGGGTGGACCTGCCCGAGCCCGCGGGAGCGGGCGGGGCGACGGCGTTCAATCTGCGGGTGGGCGGACGCGAGTTTTTCACCGTCGAGATGGACGGGAAGACGTATCGTTACGATGCCAGATACTACGACGTCGTGCCCGACCGCCGGCTCGTGTACAGCTACGAGATGTATGCGGACGACTCCCGCATCTCCGTTTCGCTGGCCACGATTGAGTTCATTCCGAGCGGCACCGGCACCCGGCTCATCTGGACCGAGCAGGGTGCATTCCTGGACGGGCACGACGGCGTCGAGGCGCCTGAGCTGCGCCGGGGCGGCACGGCCGAGATGCTTGACGGCCTGGGCCACTATCTGAACCGCAAGGCGGGACGGTGACCGCACGCGTGCGGAGGGCGTCGGCGGTCGGCGGCCGCGAAGGCCTGGGGTACAACGCCTGACGCTGACCAGGAGCGGGCCATCCCGGACACGGTCCCATGGTCGGTCAGCGTCGGCGGAGAACGGTCAGATAGAAGACGACAAACACCAGCACCATTCCGACGTTCAGGAGGAGCCTTTCCCCCACGTGATGGCGGACGAACAGAACGTCCACCGTGATGATGACGGCGGCCCAGAGCACCACGTACAGCACCCGCCACGTGTTCTTGGCCATATCGGTCGCCCTCTCTTTGTCTATATGCCCCTTATATCCCGAAATCCGTCCCAGGATTGCCAGACGCTGGCGGGTCGGCGTTTTCTTCCGTGGGGAAGGTCACCGCCGAGACAACCGGCCCGTCTTTTGGGACCCGGATCGGCAAGGCGATCGCGCCCCCTGCCGCGATTTTCTTCGGGTCTCGTTTTCACGGGCCATGGCCGGCGGTCGCCCGTTTCTCTCGCGAGAGGGGCAGACGGCGTCCCATGATGACAAACAGCTCCCCGTGTCCCATGGGATCAAAGTCGGGGCAGAGAATCTCCCAGCCGCGCCGGGCGTAAAGGGACCGGGCCGCGGTGTTGGACGCTTCGGTGGTCAGGACCGAAGTCTTCGCGGGGACGCCATCCAGCAAGACATCATGGAGGGCACGTCCGTACCCGTGACGGCGATCCCCTGCCCGCACGCCCAGCGCGACCAGCTCAAAGCAGTCTGACAACCATGTTTCGGCCTGGTCCGGACGGAGCGCTCTCTCAAGCTTGGTTCGGTAAAACTGGCCCGGGAGAGAGGTATAGCCATAGGCAAAGCCGATGGTGTCGGCACCTTCCCGGAGGACGAGACCGCGAAACCCCGGGTAGCCCATGTGGCGCCGCAGTCGCCCCAAAATCTCGACGACGGAATCCGGACGGCCATCCGGACCCGAAAACACTGCCGCGTACAGGGTAGCAACCGTGTGAAGCCCTTCGGTGTCCCCCGCCATACGTTCGAGGTGCATATGCGCCTCCTTGGTCTACGGGCGTGGAAGCGGTTCGACTCTCGGTCCACGGGATCCTGCTGCCGCCTACCCGCTCCCACGCCTCCTTGATTTCTCCCCCGCCATGCGAGATCGACGAGCCAGCAGGCCGTCGCCGCGCACGGGAAGGCTCTCCGGCATCGAATCTTCGGGTGATCCAAGGCCCCCCGGGCGCAGAGACCACAGGGCCCGGGGTGCCCGTCCAATCAAGGCGGCCTCTCCGAGACTCGTGCGCGAGGTTTTGTATGATGGACACATGCCGTCGGGGTAGCCGGATTAGGGCTTCCTGGCGACGGAACATGTTTCGCCTGCGCGACCGGGCAGGCGCCTGGAGGCTAAAGTTTGATCCCACCGAAAGCGGCCAAGATTCCCCACCCGCACACCCTGCATGGCGATGTGCGTCCCGACGACTACTACTGGCTTCGCGAGCGCGAAAACCCTGCCGTCATCGCCCATCTGACGGCGGAGAACGAGTACGCCGACAGCGTGGTGGCCCCGCTGGAACCTTTCGTGGCCACGCTGGCCGACGAGATGCGCTCGCACATGGAGGAGAACGACACGTCGGTTCCGGTGCAGGACGGCCCCTACTTCTACTACACCCGCACCCGGGAGGGCCAGCAGTACCCCATCTATGCGCGTCGCCGAGCTCCGTCCCGAGAGGCGCTTGATGCCGCCCCCGAAGACGTGCTGCTGGACCAGAATGAGCGCGCGGCCGGCAAGGCGTTTCTCAGCATCACCGTCGTGCAGCCGAGCCCCGACCATCGCCTGCTGGCGTTCCTCGAGAACGACACCGGTACGGACCGCTACACGCTCTACGTGAAGGATCTGCAGACAGGCGCGCTCCTGTCGGACGTGATTCCGGATGTGTTTTTGTACGGCAGCCTGGCGTGGAGCCTCGACGGCTCCTGTCTCTTCTACGTGACCACCGACGCCGCGCAGCGCCCCTACCGGCTGTACCGGCACCGACTCGGAAACACGGAGCCGGACGTGCTCTTGTATGAGGAGACCGACAACACCTTCACCGTTCACCTCCGGACAGCCAGGAGCGGACGTTACCTCTTTCTGGTCACCGCTTCCAGCACCACCAGTGAAATCCACGTCCTCCCCGCAGACTCCCCGAACGGCACGTGGACCGTCGTCCGCCCCCGCACGCACGGCATCGAGTATGACGTCGAGCACTGGCAGGACGCGTTTGTCATGCTGACCAACGAGGACGGCCAGAACTTCTCCCTCCGCCGCTGCCCGGTTGACCGCGTTGGCCAGGGCCGGTGGGACACCGTGCTGGAAAGCTCACCGACCCGCTATCTCCAGAACATGGCTCCCTTCTCAAGCCATCTTGTCATCAGCGGCCGCGAGGGCGGTCTCACCCAGATCTGGACGTACGACGGCGCCGAACTGCATCAGCTCACCTGGGACGAGCCGCTCTATACCGTGGATCTCTATGACAATCGCGCGTACGTGACCGACGAGGTCCTGGTGTCGTTCGAATCGCTGGTGACGCCCCCGACCGTCTACGGGCTGTCACTGGCGACAGGAGAACGCACCCAGCTCAAACGGCAGCCGGTCCCTCACTACGACTCCAGTCGGTATCACGAAGAGCGGGTATGGGCCACGGCGTCTGACGGGGAGCGCATCCCGATCTCGCTCGTGTACCGGCCGGATCTCCGCCACCCGGGCGAGCCGTCGCCCGTCTGGCTCTATGGCTACGGGTCGTACGGGGCGACGTCGGACCCCGAGTTTCGGGCAAACGCGCTCGTGTTGCTGGACCGTGGCGTTATCTTCGCGATTGCCCATGTCCGTGGCGGATCCGAGATGGGGCGGGCCTGGTATGACCACGGAAAACTGCTCGAGAAGCGCAACACGTTCACCGACTTTATCGCTGCCGGCGAGGAGCTGGTCCGCTCAGGCTTGACCCGCCCGGAGATGCTGGTGGCGGAGGGACGGAGCGCCGGGGGCCTCTTGATGGGAGCCGTGACGAACCTCCAGCCGGACCTATTTGCGGTGGTGGTGGCCGGCGTCCCCTTCGTGGACGTGGTCACGACCATGCTGGACGACAGCATTCCGCTGACAAGCCTCGAGTGGGAGGAGTGGGGAAACCCGGCCGACAGCACCTACTACGCTTACATGAAGTCCTACAGTCCGTATGACAACGTCACAAACAAGGCCTATCCCCACATCGTCGTGACCACCGGTCTCAACGACCCCCGCGTCGGCTACTTTGAGCCGGCCAAGTGGGTGCAGCGCCTGCGGGAGCTGAAGACGGATCAGCACGACATTATCCTGAAGACCCACATGGGTGCCGGACATGGAGGGTCCTCCGGACGCTATGACCGCCAGCGCGAGCTGGCCATGCAGTACGCGTTCGCCCTCGCCCGCATCGGCGTAGACTCGTAGACGAATCGGCCCGCCCTTGCCACAGCAAAAAGGACCGCCTCCAAGGGGGCGGTCCTTTCATGGCGTAGTCAGGCGGTCTCTTCTTTCTGCTTCTTGCCCGCCTGGCGCTTGCCCCGTTCCGCGGTCACCATGAGCGGCGCCTCATGGTTCTCCACCACTTCCCGCGTCACGATGCACTTTGATACGTCCTGCCGGCTTGGCATGTCATACATCACGTCCAGCATGATGTCCTCGATGATGGCCCGCAGCGCGCGCGCTCCCGTGTTGCGGCGCACCGCCTCGGTGGCCACCGCCTGCACGGCCTCCTCCTTGAACTCGAGGTCGATGCCGTCCATGCCGAGGAGCTTCTGGTACTGCTTGACGAGCGCATTGCGGGGCTGGGTCAGGATCTCGACCAGCGCCGCCTCGTCGAGGGCGTCAAGCGTGACCGTGATGGGCAGCCGTCCCACAAACTCCGGAATCAGACCGAAGCGCAGGAGGTCCTCGGGCAGGATCTTGGCCAGGATGTCTCCGATGTTCCGGTCGTGATGCAGCTGCAGCTCCGCGCCGAAGCCCAGTCCCTTCCGACCGACACGCCGGTTGATGATCTTCTCGATCCCGTCGAAGGCGCCGCCGCAGACGAAGAGAATATTGGTGGTGTCAATCTGGATGAACTCCTGGTGCGGGTGCTTGCGGCCTCCCTGCGGGGGGACGCTCGCCACGGTGCCCTCCAGAATTTTCAGGAGCGCCTGCTGCACACCCTCGCCGGACACGTCGCGGGTGATGGAAGGGTTCTCTGACTTACGGGCGATCTTGTCCACCTCGTCGATGTAGACGATGCCCTTCTCGGCCTTCTCCACGTCGTAGTCGGCCGCCTGGATGAGCTTCAAAAGAATGTTTTCGACGTCCTCACCCACGTAGCCGGCCTCCGTCAGCGAGGTGGCGTCGGCGATGGCGAAAGGGACGTTCAAGATCCGGGCCAGGGTCTGAGCAAGCAGGGTCTTGCCGGAGCCGGTCGGACCCAGCATGAGGATGTTGGACTTCTGGAGTTCGACATCGTCAACCTTGCTGCCCATGTTGATCCGCTTGTAGTGGTTGTACACCGCCACGGACAGGGTCTTCTTCGCGCGCTCCTGCCCGACCACGTACTGGTCCAGGATGGTCTTGATCTCCTGGGGCTTCGGGATGTCCTTGAGGTCAAACTCGACGTCGTCGTTGAGTTCCTCCTCGATAATCTCCGAGCACAGCTCCACGCACTCGTCGCAGATGTACACCCCGCCCGGTCCGGCGATGAGCCGCTTGACCTGGTCTTGGTACTTGCCGCAGAACGAACACTTGAGCTGTCCTTTTTCATCTGTGAATTTGAACATCCCTAGACCCCCTTCAACCGACCGACCGACCGCCGGAACTCGTGTGGGTTCACGCTGCGCTACGCCTGCGGCGGGACCTTCGCCCGGGGCTCCATCACGCCGTCAACCAGACCGTAGGTCTTGGCCTCATCGGCGCTCATCCAGTAGTCGCGCTCCGTGTCCTTCAAGATTTTGTCAAACGGCTGCCGGGTATGCTCGGCGAGAAGTTTCGACACCATTTCCCGCGTCTTCAACATTTCCCGGATGTAAATGTCCAGGTCGGTGGCCTTGCCGCCCAGGTTCTGTACGCCCGGTTCATGGATCATAACGCGCGAGTGCGGTAGCGCAAAGCGCTTCCCGGCGGTTCCTCCCGCGAGCAGGATGGCGCCCATGGACGCGGCCGACCCGACACAGATGGTGGACACGTCCGGCTTGACGTACTGCATGGTGTCGTAGATGCCCATGCCGGCCGTCACCGATCCACCGGGGGAGTTGATGTACAGCTGGATGTCACGATCCGGGTCGTCGCTTTCCAAGAATAGGAGCTGCGCCATGACGAGGTTGGCCACGTCATCGTCGATGGGGCTGCCGAGAAAGATGATCCGGTCCTTCAGCAGGCGGGAGTAGATGTCATACGACCGCTCGCCGCGGTTGGTCTGCTCCACGACCATCGGCACCAGATAGTTAATCGTGTCGTCCATGCCCAGTGATCCTGCTGACCCTGCTGATCCTGCCATGCCTGCCACCCTCCGCATCCTTCGTCTTCATCGCGGAATTTTTCAGGCAATCTCCGGCTGCGGCTCGCGAATCATTTGAGCCGCCTTGTCTACCAACAGATTACCCCGGACCGTCTCGAACTCCCCAGATACCTTCAGATTTTCCACCAACGAGTTGACCGGCCGTTCGTAGGCCTCCGCCACCGACTTCACGGCCGCCACGACCTCCTCGTCGCTGACCTCGAGCCCCTCCGCCTCGGCGATGGCCTCTAAGATCAATTCGTCCTGCACCCGCTGGACGGCGCCCGGCCGCATCTCCTCCAGGAGTCCTTCCAATGTGAGCTTGCGCCCGCCGAGGTACTGGTCCAGATCCACCCCCAGATGGGTCAGGGTGTGATGCAGATCCTGCAGTTGATGGTCAAGCTGGTGCGTGACCATCGGCTCCGGCACCTCAACGGCAATCGACTCTCTCAGCCGGGCCAAAATAGCCGCCAGCCGCTGCTCACGAGCTTCCCGCTCCAAACGTTCGCCGAGGCTCTTCGTCAGGTCGTCGCGCAAGTCCTGCACCGTTTCGAACCCTCGGGCCCGGGCCAGTTCCTCGTCCACCGGCGGTACGTCGCGGCGCTTGTGTTCCTTGATCTTCACCTCGAACTGCACGCGCTGACCGGCCAGGCTCGGATCCGGATACTCCGGGGGATACGTCAGCGTGACCGTGGCTTCCTCGTTTAGATGAAGGCCGATGAGCTGCATCTCGAGTCCCTCTAAGGTCGTGCCGCTGCCAATGGTCACCGGGTAGTCGTCCGCGTCCGCAAACGGCTCCTCCTCGCCCTCACGGGTGCCACGGATCTTGATTACAAGACGGCTTCCCGCCTCAACCGGATCTTCCTCGGAGGCGACCACAAGCTGCGCTTCTTCCTCCGAAACCCGTCGGAGCTCGGCATCGACGCCCTCCTCGGTGATTTCGGGTACACTGAACGGCTCTGCCAGGGCTGACCGATAGTCGCCCAGCGCGAGTTCCGGCTTGACCGGCATCTCGGCCGTGAACACGAGCGGCCCGTTTTCGTCCAGCTCGTCAATCTGCACGTCCGGGCGCGCGATGGGTTTGACACCCGCCTGTTGAATCGCGTCCGGATAGCGATCCTCCACCAGATGCTCGGCCGCATCCCGCAAGAGGGTCTCACGACCTACGTAGCGTTCAAACACCGGCCGCGGCGCACGTCCCGGTCGGAAACCGGGAATGTTGTACCGCTTCGCCAATCGTTTAAACGCTCCATCCATGGCCCGGGTGACGTCCTCCTGGGGCACCGTGACCCGAACCCGCGCACGAGCTTCCGGCAGTCGCTCGACTTCAACTTCCATGCACTAAATCCTCCCAGAGACCGAAGCCAAATGTCTCGGTATTATAGCACCCGTCCCCGCATCGTCCGGACGGTCTCTACCAGGCGTCCCGCTCCTGGAAACGTTCCACGGCCGCTCTTCGGGACAGCAGGCACAGGCCCGGCAAAGAGAGCCTGTGCCTCCAACAAACTGGTGCGAGGGAAGGGACTCGAACCCTTACGCCTTGCGGCACGAGATCCTAAGTCTCGCATGTCTGCCGTTCCATCACCCTCGCGACTGGTGCGCCCGGTAGGATTCGAACCTACGACCTCCGGATTCGAAGTCCGTCACTCTATCCACTGAGCTACGGGCGCCCAAACGCCCCCGCGAGAGCCGGGGGCGAAAAATTGGGGTGAATGAGGGGACTTGAACCCCCGGCCTCCAGGGCCACAACCTGGCGCTCTAACCAACTGAGCTACATCCACCGTAAAAATTGTGAATCGGTCTCCTTGTGCCCGCCGCCACTTTACCACAGACACGCGATGCACGCCATGGCAGGACCGTCTCGCAAAAATCATAGCGATCGTCCCTATTATACCAGGGGCGTCTACGGCCGGGGCCCGGGCCCGGCCGCTATTTTTCACGGGCCCCACGCGTGCTTGCGGCCGGCGCCGCCACCCCGAAACGGATCGGGTCGACCGGTTCTAATCGACGGCTTCCACCAGCGTGGCAATTCCCTGACCCACCCCGATGCACATGGTGGCAAGGCCCCGCCGCGCGCCGCGGGCACGCATGGCGTAGAGGAGCGTGGTCAGGATGCGGGCGCCCGAGGCGCCGAGGGGATGTCCGAGTGCGATGGCTCCTCCGTTGACGTTCAGCCGTTCATCGGCCACGGGCAGATCATGAAGGACCGCCAGGCTCTGAGCGGCAAACGCTTCGTTCAGTTCCACCAGATCCACATCGTCGAGGGTCCAGCCGGCCCGCTTCAGGGCGGCCTTGGTGGCGGGGACCGGCCCGATGCCCATAATGGCCGGGTCCACTCCGGCCACGCCTGTCGCCACCAACCGGGCGAGAGGGGTCACGTCGTGGTCGCGAAGCCGGCGTCCGGACATGAGAACAAGCGCCGCCGCCCCGTCGTTGATTCCCGAGGCATTGCCGGCGGTCACGGTGCCGTTGGCACGAAACGCGGGCCGGAGCGCGGCCAGGCTCTCAAGAGTCGTTCCGGGCCGGGGATGCTCATCCCGCTCCATGAGCGTGGTGCTGCCGCCGCGTCCCGGAACCGGCACCGCCACAATCTCATCATAGAAGGCGTGGCTCGCCTGTGCGGCCTCGGCATGCTCCTGCGAGCGAAGGGCGAAACGGTCCTGCGCCTCGCGGCTCAGTCCGTACTGATCGGCCAGGTTCTCGGCCGTCTCGCCCATGCTGTACGGATGGTGCAGGGCCGCAAGTTTCGGGTTCGTAAAGCGCCACCCGATCGTGGTGTCGTACACGGTGCGATTGCCTGAGGCCCATTCCCGCTCCCCCTTCATCATGACCAGGGGAGCGCGGGTCATACTCTCCACGCCGCCCGCGACGATGACGTCGGCTTCTCCCGCCCGGATGGTGTGAAACGCCCCGTTGACAGCCTCAAGACTCGAGCCGCAGAGCCGGTTTAGGGTGACCCCGGGGACGCTCACGGGAAAGCCGGCCAGAAGTGCCGCCATGCGGGCCACGTTGCGGTTGTCTTCGCCAGCCTGGTTGGCCGCGCCGAGACGGACATCCTCCACCAAAGCCGCGTCGATGCCGGCGCGCCGCACGGCCTCCTGCAGGACCAGGGCCGCAAGATCGTCCGGCCGCACATCCCTGAGGGCCCCGCGATGCCGTCCGACCGGCGTCCGGCAGGCCGCTACGATGTAGACCTGTCCGTCATCAATCACCGCTCTGGTCTCCCCACTCTTGATATTGAGCCGCCGCCTGCGAGGCGCGTTCGCCAGCGCCCTTCCGGCCGGGTCATATAGACAGTGTCGGCGGCAGCCTCGCGAAGAGCAAGGGGATGACGATCGCCGCGGGGTGCAGTCACTCCACGAGGCCTGTGCGTGGACGTCGAGAACAACAGCGGCCAGGGGCCATCGAGGCGCTGCAGAAGACACGTCGCTGACCGCGTGCGAAGGGATGCTGTCACCGCAGAACACCTCGCCCGCGCGTAGCCGAAGTCTGCACGGACAGGAATCCTGCGTCAGAGAGATAACGATGGCGTTCCCGGCCGGATTCGAATCTGCGACACCGAACCGGGATTAGAAGGCCCGGGCTGAGGACTCTATGGCGTGGAACCGATGCGTTGGAGCCCCTGTCCATCAACGGATTCAGAGTTTCATGTGTCCGTGCCGTCACCCCACAAAGACCCATTCCGTCCCTTCGTGGGGACGCCGCGGTGACGCGGTGGCTCCCTTTAATCTCTAACCCCGACTTTTAGGGATGGCACACATAGGTGGCACACTCTGAGCGTCGCGGTGTGGCGCCTGAGATTGACCAGAAATGATAGGGACCTATTTGGGTGCGAAAGACGCGCTTGTCTACGGTTGTCACCGGGAACTCCGCCCGTGCTCCGGCTCGCCAAATTTGACCGGAGACACTGTGACTAAACCAGACTTGGTCCTAGGGGTGACTCTGTTGAAATTTGTGAACGTTCATGAGGCCAAAACGCATCTTTCTCGCCTTCTCGACGAGGTAAATCAAGGGCATGAAATCATAATTGCCAAGGCAGGTAAGCCCATTGCACGGCTCGTTCCGGTAGGACCCTTACGTCCAATACGGACACCAGGATTCTTGCGTCATCGGATTCGTATTGCTGATGACTGCGACGCACCGCTGCCTGAGGAAATGCAATGCCGATTTGAAGGATCCAACGAATGATTCTTTTGTTGGACACGCAGATCTATTTGTGGTACCTCGCGGACTCCCCGCGCATGACCGAAGATCTTCAAGATCAAATTGCCGGGGCTGATGACGTATTGATTAGCGCCGTCTCCATTTGGGAGGCCGCAATTAAGATTGGCCTCGGGACGCTCGATGCAAACATTGCCGATGTGGTTCGCGGAGTCAACGCGAGCGGATTTTCGGAACTTCCCGTAACGGTTCACGCCGCCAGTGTGGACGTCGGGTTGCCGGCGATTCACGCGGACCCATTTGATCGGCTTCTTGTCGCTCAAGCCATCTCTGGTCGGTTTCACCTTGTCAGTGCTGACGCCGCAATTGCTCAATACTCGGCCGTGGTCCAACTCGTGAGGCCAGACGCCAATTCGCGGTAGTGTTTTCGGGCCATGGGGCACTCTCTTTTAACTCAAGGTCCCTCTCGAAGCTCTTCGGATGTCCGCCATCGCGGTCACGATTGCCCCTCCGAGTGATCCCGCTGAAATATCACGGCCATAGCGTACGTACCAACGCCTAAGTGTGGGGTAGATGATTCATGGCGTCCCCGGCAGGATTCGAACCTGCGACACCGGGATTAGAAGTCCCGCGCTCTATCCAGCTGAGCTACGGGGACGCGACCAAAAGCTTTTCCGAGCGCTTCACGACAAGCGACCGGTTCTGGCGGTCCGGCGGCCTGAACGTATGGTCGGGGCGGAGGGATTCGAACCCCCGACCCCTTGCTCCCAAAGCAAGTGCGCTACCAAGCTGCGCCACGCCCCGCCGCGTCCGAAGCGCCATTATCTTAGCACGGGGCCAGAATTCGGGTCAATCGGTGGCCTTGCGAACGGACCACACCAGTCCGATGACAATGACGACGACTTCGAGCAGGCCCCCCAAGAGATGCAGGCCCAGGTGCGCCACCAGTGCCCCGGCCGCCAGGGCGCCCAGGCCCATGACGGCCAGAAGCTTGTCCTCCACGAAAAGGCCGAAAACTTCTTCCAGGTATTTCATGCCGCCCTCCGCTCCCCACGCCGCTTGGCTTGCAGCACAAGTCCCCGGGAGAGGACCAGCCAGATGATGATAAGGCCCACCAGCGCCAGGTCCGCACCCGGCCAGCGGACGCCGAGCGCCTCGCCCGCCCAGAACGTCCCGAATGTGGTCAGCATCACGCCCACGACGAACTTCAGCACATTCTCCGGCACCCGTGTCAGCGGTCCGCGAACGGCAATACCGAGGCTTATCACCAGCACCAGCCCCGCCAGGGCGCCGTAGATGGCCGACGCAAACTGGTGGGCGGCCGACCCCATCGTGAGGACGATGACCACGACCTCCAGTCCCTCTAGAAACACGCCGTTAAAGGCCGTGGCGCTGGCCTGAAAATCGGTGATCTCTTCACCGCCCAGCTGGGCGGCCTCGCGCTCGTATATCTTGGCTTCATCATGACTCGAAACGGTTCCGGCAAAGCGCAGGATCGCCTTTCGAATCCACTTCAGCCCGAACAGCAGCAGGAGCGCACCGATAATCCCTTTCAACCAGTTGAGGGGCACGTACCGGAGCACGGCCACCCCGAGAATGGCAACCAGGATCGACAGCGCCAGCACCGCCAGCACGGTGCCTTTCAAGGCTGGCCGGTATCCCCGGACGGCACCCACCGCCATGACGATGGTGAAAGCCTCGGTGAACTCCACCGAACACGCCAGGAACGATGCCAGCGCAACCGTATAGAGCATGGGACGCACCTCGCGAAGTTATCTTAGACAATTATTATACGGGCTCGGTGAGGCGGTTAGCCAATGCTTAGCCTGAAGGTTTGGGCCTTGCCGTCACGCAAAGCCGGGCGGCGCCATTTTCAACTCCTGCAGGAGGGTGCGCACGGCCCGCCCGCGATGAGACCAGGCATCTTTCTCCTCTGGCCACAGCTCGGCCATCGTCCTCCCGTCGGGCAGCACGAAAGCGGGGTCGTAGCCAAATCCTCTGGTCCCGCGGGGATAGCCGGCCAGGTGGCCTTGAACGATGCCTTCGGCATGAATGAGAACGCCGTCCGGCCGCGCCAGGACCACGACCGCGCGCATACGGCAGGTGCGGGCCGCAAAAGGCGTCTCGAGCGCCTCCAATAGGACGGCCCGAAGGTTCTCCCAGGCGTCGCCGCTCACGTAGTGAGCGGAGTAGAGGCCGGGCCGGCCGTCCAGGGCGTCCACCTCCAGGCCGGAGTCGTCGGCCAGGGCAGGCCGACCGCTTATCCGCGCGGCGTAGAGGGCCTTTAAGCGCGCGTTTTCCAGATAAGAGGAGCCGGTCTCCTCCACCACCTCGGCGCCGCCCACGTAAGATAGCTCCAGCGTCGCCGGATACCCGGCCAGAAGCCGCCGGAACTCGTCCGCCTTGCCACGATTGTGCGTGGCCAGAACCCACTCAGGGGGCAAGGAGTTCCTCCCCCGCCGGCCATGCCGCGCGCATCGCGGCCACCAGGGTGTCGATGCCGCCTGTCGCCGCCGCCACCATGGCCGCCAGCTCATCGACCGAAAAGAGGGCATGCTCGGCCGTTCCCTGAATCTCCACCACCCGATGCCCGGCCGTCATGGCACAGTTGAAGTCGACGTCAATCGCGGAGTCCTCGTCAAACGCCAGATCGAGCAACACGGCCCCGTTCAAAAGCCCCACGCTCACGGCCGCGAGCCAGTCCGCAAACGGGCGCACGCCCGGCTGCGCCACGCTCACAGCCTGCGCCAGTGCGAGAAATCCAGCCGTCACCCCAGCCGTGCGAGTTCCGCCGTCCGCCTGAATCACGTCAACGTCCACGGTGTAGCTTTTTTCGCCCAAAAGACCAAGATCGGTCACGGCCCGGAGCGATCGGGCGATGAGGCGCTGGATCTCGGCGGTGCGCCCCTGCACCCGGCCGCGAACCACCTCCCGAACCGTCCGCTCGCGTGTCGCGCGCGGCAGCATGGCGTACTCGGCGTGGACCCAACCCTGGCCCTTGCCGCGCAGGAAAGGCGGCACCCGGTCGTCGGCCGACGCGGTCACATGCACGCGCGTGTTCCCGAGCGTCATCAGGCAGGAACCCTCGGCCCAGCCGTTAACCCCCATCTCAAAGTGGACCGGTCTCAGGTCCGAATTCCCGCGGCCATCGCTGCGCACCCTGAAGCTCCCTCCCGTGCTCTTCCGATTGATCCCGGCTCCTTCGCAAGTCTCGCCAACGAAAAGCCCTCCCGGAGGGGAGGGCGAAACTGGTGGAGGCGGGGACGTACTGCCCGTCCCGTCCGAAAATGCGTCGTGCCAAGCCGCTACGAGCGTAGCCCTGCGAACTGTCTTGCCTCCGCCGCCCCACAGGGCCCGGCGACGAGATGGCCAGCTCCTATGATGTCCCTAAGCGGTCGAAGCTCCCGCCCGGTGAGCCTGTCGTTTTACGTCCCGAGCACCGGCCAGGCGCGGCCACCCGAGAACGTTAGCTGACTTAAGCAGCTAAAGCGAGTTCGTTTTCGCTGTTGGCAGTTAAAGCTGTTCCGCTGTTTAACGAGGTACGGACCTCGGCTCGCTGCTCGACACCCCGACATCCCCGTCGAATCTAGTTCGCCCCCGGATTGTCAACGACGGTTCTTGAGCACCCGGTCTATGCGCCGGGCCGCCTCGCGCTCCGCCGTCACGGCGCGCTTGTCATACAGCTTCTTGCCACGCGCGAGCGCCAACTCTACTTTCGCACGCCCCCGCTCGTTAAAGTATACCCGAAGCGGCACCAGTGTATAGCCCTGCTGGCGAACTTTGGCATAGAGCTCGCGGATCTCCTTCTTGTGCAGCAGCAGCTTGCGAGTCCGGTAGGGGTCGTGGTTATACCGGTTCCCATGCTCGTAGGCGCTGATGTGGCAGTTGAGGAGAAAGCACTCGCCGTGCTGGATGACGGCATGGCTGTCCCGCAGGTTCACATGGCCGAGGCGGAGCGACTTCACCTCGGTGCCGAAAAGTTCAATGCCCACCTCGACCACGTCGTCGACGAAGTACTCATGACGGGCTCTGCGGTTCTCGGCCACGGTCTTTGCCGCCCTGGCCATGTCGTCCCGTCCCCTCCTAGCGCGCTTCCCGTCCCGTCACCGCCTCAGGCTGGCCGACGCCGTCCCGGTGTCCGCTTGCGGCGTCCACGAGGTGGCGGCTGGGGATTTTTCGGACGCGGCGCCGGCCGCACGGCCGGGACTTGGTCGGTTTCCTCGGACAGCCGGAAGTCGATGCGGCGGGCATCGCGATCCACCCGCACCACGTCGACCGACACCCGGTCGCCGAGCCGATACCGGACCCCACGGCGCGCACCGGCGAGAGTGTAGTGCACGGGATCGAAATCATAGTGGTCGCCGGGCAGATCTTCAATCCGCACGAGGCCCTCCACGAGATTGTCGAGCTCCACGAACAGCCCGAAGTTCGTCACCCCCGAGATCACGCCCGGATAAGTTTCGCCAACCTTGTCCGCCATGTATTCAATCTGCTTGACCAGCACCGACTGGCGCTCCGCGTCCATGGCCACGCGTTCGCGCGTCGACGCCTGTTCCGCCACGTCGGGCGCAGCTTGCATCCATGCGGCCACCTGTTCGGGGGTGTCCTGACGGTGCAGATGCGCCTTCAAGACCCGGTGCACGAACAGATCCGGGTAACGGCGGATGGGTGACGTGAAATGCGTGTAGCAGTCAGACGCCAGCCCGAAGTGTCCCAGATTGCCGGCCGCATAGCGGGCCTGCCGCATGGACCTGAGGAGGGCCTCGGTGACCACGCGCTCTTCCGGCCGCCCCCGCACGTTGGCCAGGAGTCCCTGTAGGGATTTCGGCGTCACCGGATCGGGCAGGCGATGGCCGAGCGCCTGCAGCATCTCCCGGAAGGCCTGAAGCTTCTCGTCGGCGGGACTCTCATGGACCCGGTAAAGGACCGGCAGCTGAAGCTCCGTGAGGTGCCGCCCCACGGCCTCGTTGGCCAGGAGCATGAATTCCTCAATCAGGCGTTCGGCGGGCCCGCGCTCGCGAATGTCGATGGCGGCGACATGGCCCTCGGCGTCCAGACGAACCTTAGCCTCGGGCAGATCGAAGTCCACTGCGCCCCGCTCGACACGCCGCCGGTGAAGGATCTCGGCCAGGCGACCCGCCTCCTGGAGCCAGTCCTCGATGGCTGCCAGCTCATCCACCCGCCCCCCGGCCAGCACCCGGTTCACGGCTTCATAGGTGAGCCGGTGGCGCGACTCGATGACGCTTTCATGAAAGTGGGTGCGGAGCACCCGGCCATCGGTGGCGACCACCACGAAGCACGAAAGCGTGAGCCGACGCTCGCGTGGGTTCAGGCTTGCGATCTGATTGGAAAGCTCGGGCGGGAACATGGGGATCACCCGGTCCACCAGATAAACGCTTGTACCGCGGGCGAGGGCCTCGCGGTCCAGGCGTGAACCCTCGGGAGCGTAATGGGCGACGTCGGCGATGTGGACGCCCAGCTCATAGCCGTCATCCACCATCTTGAGGGAAATGGCATCATCAAGATCTTTGGAGTCGGAGCCGTCAATGGTGACCACAAGCTCGCCCGTGAGGTCAAGGCGGCCCTTTTGATCCTGACCCCGCACATGCATCGGAAGCTGGCGGGCGTCTTTCAGCACCGGCTCGGAAAAGCGCGCCGGCAGATCCAGTTCTTCCATCACGACGCGCACATCGAGGCCGGGCGCCCCTTCGGGTCCCAGCACTTCTGAAATCCGTCCACGGGCCTGCCCGGCACCTTCGGGCCAGGTCGTGATCTCGGCCACGACCAGGTCGCGGATGCGCGCCGACATGCGGTCACGAGACCGCCCCACCATCACCGTCGGCAGCCGCGGATCCGTAGGCGTGACCTCCATGCGCCCCTCGCGCGACAGGAGCCGCCCCACGATGCGGGTGGTGCCGCGCTCGATGATGTCCATCACCTGGCCCTCGGGTCCCTGGCCGGTGTTGCGGTTGACCCATACGGCCACCTGGTCCCCATGCACGGCCCCGTGCAGGTGCCGGGGCGGCACGAACACGCTGTCGGCGCGGTCGGCCCCGCCTACGAACCCGAAGCCGCGTTGGTTCATCCGGAGCTCCCCGCTCAGGCGCTCCAAGTCGATGCGGTCGTCAGGCGTGCGCACGAGCCATCCGTCGCGCAGGAGGTCCTGCAGGCCGCGCGCCGCCCCCGCCTCGTCGGGGGCGAGGCGGCGCACGAGCTGATCTTCCGGCTTGGGACCGGGGGACAGTTCCTGCCACAGCCGGCGCCCCAGGCCATCGCGAGCAGGCGCGGCCACGTGGCCGGACGGCGCTCGGCGGGGTCGCGTGTGCGCCACCCGGCCCGGTGCGGGAGCGGGAGCGGGCCGTCCGGCCGCGCCCTTAAACCCCCGTCGATCTCCCGAGCGGGGACTTTGTGGTCTCTTCTTTGGTCTATCGCGAATCGGTCTATCCTCCGTGTTCTTCCGTGGAGACATCGAGTCGGGGCGGTCTAATGCCAGATGCGCGAGGCCAGCAGGGTGAGAATGATGAGCAGCGCGCCCAGCACCATGGTGACGCGCTCCAAAATTTCGTCGGTGCCCTTCTTCTTGCCGTACATCTGCTGGCTCGTCCCGGTAATGGCCGCTCCAAGGCCGGCCGAACCGGTCTGAAGCAGGATGGCAAGCATGATGGCCCCGGCCACCAGCACCAAAAGTACCATCAGTACGACCAACATCCGAAAACTCCTCTCGACCCGACGCCCAGTCTATATCCATCGGATTGTAACACACCTGCCTGCGCCCCCGGCGTCCCCCCACCGGCCCCGCAGCGAAGTCCCCCGGCGCTTCGCAAGAAGGCTTCCGGGACAGAGATCCCGGAAGCCGTGAGCCATCTATTAGCGGAACGACGGGCGCCTGCTCAGACCGTGGGCGCCGAGGATGCCGCGACCCGTCCACGGGGGCGCACGGCAAACCCGATCGACAGGGCCGAGACGGCCAGCAGAAAGTGCAGGACAGTATCTGCCGGCATGAGCGGAATGAGGCCGAAGAGATTACCGGTCACGAGGCCGGCCACGGCCACCGCCAGATACAGGACGCCGAAAATCCGCGCATACCAGACACTCTGCACGCTGCTCCGACTGACCATGAGCGCTATGGCTCCGGTGAGCAGATGGACCAGGTTGTGGGTCACAGTGAGATCAAAGATGCCTTTGAGCGGGTCCACAAACCCGACTATCCCCACGACCACCAGCACGATCCCGACAATCCGCATGAATGTCCGTGCCATCAGTTTTCCTCCCGCCCGGGTAGACCCTCTTCGTCGGGCTCCCTGGTTTTTCTAGGGCGGTATACGGAGCCTCCGGCCTTTCGGATCTCCGGCGGCGTGGGGCCTTTTCATCGCGACGGACATTTCTCGGCCGAGAAGGCGTCTAGGCTTATGATGTGAACGGCCGCACATCTTAGGACGATCCTGCCTCCAGCGCCGATTCGCCACAGATCTTTTGGTTGCCGAGATACGGATGTTCAAGGGGGGCGGGATGGAGCAGGCAGAAGATGTGGCCATCCTGGCCCGCATCGCCCGGGGTGACCAGAAGGCCATGATGACGTTCTACGACCGACAGTTCGGCCTGGTGGCCGGTTTCTGCCGGCGCCTGGTGAGCGATCCGGGTCTGGCGGACGAAGTCATCCAGGACGTTTTCTGGGAAGTATGGCGGCGGGCCCGGGACTACGACCCCGCGCGGGCCGGTGTGGCCGCGTGGCTTCTCTTGATGGCCCGAAGCCGTGTGATTGACGGCCTGCGGCGGGGCCGGCGCCGGGCGCAGGAGGACCTCGTTGAGCACGAGGATGTCCGCGTCGAGTCGGCGGCCGCCGGCGACACGGTTGAGCAGGTGGTGGAAATGCGGGAGCGCGACACCCGCATCGGATCCGCCGTGAAGACCTTGCCCGACGTGCAGCGCGACGTCATCGAGCGTGTTTTCTGGGGCGGGCAGAGCGCCCGTGAAGTGGCCGAGGTGCAGGGGGTGCCGCTCGGGACCGTAAAGACGCGGCTTAGGCTCGGGCTCGGCAAACTGCGGGGGATGATGGAGGCGGAACCCGATGACGCATGACGACCTGCGCGCAGATTTGACGCTCTATGCTCTGGGCGAGCTGAGCCCCGAAGAGCGGACCCGAATGGCCGCCCATCTCGAGTCATGCCCTCTCTGTAGGGAGGAGCTGGCCGGTTACCTCGATGTGGCGGGGGCCCTCGCGGCTGGCGCCGCAGAGCCCGATTGGTCTCGTCATCGTGAGCTTCGAGGCGCATTTGCCGAGCGCCTGCTGCAGGCGCGTGAACCGGCGCGCACCTGGCGATGGGGCTGGCCGCTTTCTGTGGCCGCAAGTCTTCTGCTGGCCGTCGCCGGATGGGGCTTTTGGTATCGGGCCCAGCACAGCTTAGGCCATTACCAGCAGCTCCTTGGAGTCATGAGCCGCGGACAGGTCCTGGCCCTGACGGGGACGCGCGCGCCGCAGGCCGCGGAGGTTGACCTCTATATGTCCGGGAGTCGTGCGGTCGTGGTGGTGCGGCATCTGCCCACTCCCGCGCCGGGACAGGTGTATGAAGGCTGGTGGATCGTGGGAGGCGTGGCCCGTCCCGCCGGGACGTTCCTGCAGGCGCCAACGCTCCTTACCCGGCCCTCCGGCGCCTCGGCGTTCGCCATCACCCTGGAACCGGCCGGGGGCACCTCCCGGCCCACCACCCCGGTCCTGGCCAGCACCTCCTTATAGCGGCAGCCTGCCGTCCCCCGAGAAGAGATCGTCGGGCCGGCGCCTTTCGTATGTCTTCTTGAGATCCTGGCCGCGATCGTGCAAAAGACGCGCCAGGTGGTTCAAGGAGGCTGAGGCTCTTGCCCGTACCCGGCTGGACGACGCTCACCCGACGCATTTTGGGAAGTTTGTGGATCGTGGACGGTCTCTTGCAGGGCCAGCCGCTCATGTTTACCCACGCGGTCGTGCTGCAGGTCTTTGCCCCGGCGGCGGCGGGCAACCCCGCCCTGGTGCAGGCCCTGATGCGCTGGGGAATGGCGATCTGGGCCGCCCACCCGGTCGTGGCCAACGGGAGTGCGGAGGGCATCCAGATAGTCATAGGCCTCCTCCTCTGGCACTCGAACCGCACTCTCTGGCGGGCCGGCCTTATCCTGTCCTTCGCATGGGCCATGGTGGTCTGGGTGTTCGGAGAGGGGCTCGGCGCGGTCCTCACCCGCGCACCCACTATCCTGACCGGAGCACCAGGCTCCGCCATCGTCTACGCATTTTTCTCGGTCGTGCTCCTGCTGGCCACCGCACCCGCCGCCGGCGGGGGCCGCTATGCTCATAAACTCCTTCGCTTCGGTCTCGCCGCCTACTGGGGCCTCGGCGCCTTCTGGCAGTTTCGGCCGGTCTACTTCCGGCCACTGTCCCTGCTGGAGATTGTCGCGGGCAACCAGGGCCTGTCCGAACCCAATGCCCTGGCCCGGGGGCTCGGCGCGGCCGCCGAGCTTGTCGGCCGGCGGCCTGCCGACTTGAACCTGGCCATGGGTCTCCCTATGGCCGTGCTCTGCGTGGAAACGCTGACACGGCCCCGGCCGGGAGCCGTGCTCACATGGGCCGCGCTCGGCTTTCTGGCGCTCATCTGGGGCATCTTCATGGACTTCGGAGTGTTCGGAGGAACGGGAACCGACCCCAACACCGCCCCGGTCGCGGCGCTGATGATGGTGGCGCTGGTCCTTGCCGGTCGTGCCGCGACCGCGCCCGCCAGCGCCTCTCATTCGGCGGACGGCACCCTCATTCATCCGCCCGTCCCATACTCACGACCCCGCACTGGTCCAACTTTTGATCGCCGGATCTCAGCTGAGGAGCGAGAAGACAGATCCGACAACGCCTCTCGTTCGTAATACCCCTCGAACGGCGGGGAGAACCCGCCGGCCTGAAAGACAACGACGGAGGGACCATGATGAAGTCGAGTACGCGATGGCTCCTGACCGGTGCGGGCCTGGCCGCGCTGGCAATCGGTCCGTCACTGCCCGTGCTGGCGGCCTCGTCGCCGGCCCAGGCCACCACCACCCCGGCGGCCAACCTGCGCATCGAGCTCGACCAGCTGCTGGGCGCTCATGCGGTGCTGGCCCAGCTCGCGATGGAAGCGGGATACAAGGGCGCCAGTGACTACAGCGGCTATGTATCGCAACTGAACCAGAACACGGCGGCCCTGAGCCAGGCCATCGCCGGCATCTACGGCGCGGCCGCTGGTGCCGAATTCCAAAAGATGTGGCAGGGCCACATCACCGATTTCGTGAACTATGTGATCGCCACCAAAGAGCACAATGCCGCCGGACAGCAGGCGGCGATCCACGCCCTCGAACAGTACAAGACCCAGTTCGCGAACTTCCTCGCGGGCGCCGACCCGCACATCAATGCCACGACCCTGGCCGACTCCCTGCAGGTGCACATCACCCAGATCCTGGCTACCTTCAACGCTTACGTGAGAGGCCAGTACGCAACCTCGGCGCAGGACTTCGTGACCGCCTACGACCACATGTTCATGGATGGCGACTACCTGGCCGGCGCCATCGCCCAGCAGTTCCCCGCCAAGTTCGCCGGAACCAGCCCCGACACGGCTGCCGTCAACCTGCGCGCCACGCTGGACGAGCTTCTCGGCGCCCACGCCGTTCTTGCGCAGCTGGCCATGCGCGCCGGCTACCTCGGAACTCCCATGTATCAGCCCTGGGCATCGGTGCTGTCACAGAACACCGCCAGCCTGAGCGCGGCCATCGGCTCCGTGTACGGCGCCCAGGCCGGGCAGAAGTTCCAGGTGATGTGGCAGGGCCACATCACGGACTTCGTGAACTACGTGGTCGCGACCAAGGAGAACAACACCACGGCCCAGAGCGCGGCCAAGAGTGCGCTCGAACAATACAAGACCCAGTTCGCCGCGTTTCTGGCCTCCGCCAATCCTCACTTCAACGCAACCATCCTGGCCGACTCTCTGCAGGTTCACGTAAACCAGCTCCTGGCCACGTTCACGGCGTTCGTGGGCGGACAGGAGACCACGGCCACCACCGACTTCACGATGGCCTATCAGCACATGTTCATGGATGGCGACTACCTCGCGAGCGGGATCGTGCAGCAGTTCCCGAGTCAGTTCGGCGTCTCCATGAGCGGGGCCACCAGCCCCGTGACCGGCTTTCCCATTCTGCCGATGGCCATCGCGGGAGGAGCCGCGGCCCTGGTGGGCGCCACGCTTCTCAGGCGCCGGCCGGCGCACGCGATCCGCTGAGCATGGGCCGCCGACTCCTGTCCTTCATGCTGATGGCTCTCGGCAGCCTGCTCCTCACGTTCGCGTTCTGGTTTCCGGCATGGTCTTCATGGGCAGGGCGGAGGCTTATCGCCTCCGCCCCTCGCCGTGCCGTCCGGGTCATGAATCTTAGGGCGGGTCCGACCACCGCCTGGACGGCGGCTCCACCCGCGGTGCCCCCGAAGATCGGTCAGGTCGTCGGCGTCCTCCAGATTCCGGCGCTCGACCTCACGACGGCCGTGGTGCAGGGAACCACCGGTTCTGTTCTGTTCCGAGCGCCGGGGCACTACGTGGCCTCCGTCCTCCCCGGCGAGCAGGGGGTGAGCGTGATTGCCGCGCACAACGCCTCGTTCTTCCGGCATCTCGACCGGTTGGTTCCGGGCCAGCTTATCATCGTGGCCACCGCCGAGGGCCGCTTCTGGTTTCGCGTCACCGGCCATCGCATCGTGCGCGCGGGCACCGCCGTCCCCACGAGTGATGAGCCGACGCTCGTCCTGGAGGCCTGCTACCCGCTTGACGCGCTCTTCTTCACCCCCGATCGCTACCTCGTCACCGCGGTGCTGGCAAGCGACCGGCTCGGCGGCGGCCAGGATCCGCTCTCGCCTGCCACGAGCCCCTCCTATACCGCCCCTATCCCGCCCTATCTGAGCCAGCACTTCGCCCTCTCACTGCAATACAACAGCATTCCGATGGGCCGGCTTACCTACGAGGCGCCCTCCACGCCTCGTGTCACCGCCTTTGAGCAGGGGGCGGCTCCGCTGGCGCTGGAGACCGAGGCTATCCGGGTATTCAATGCGGTGCGCGATGCGAGCGAGATCAGAAATGCGGCTCTTCTAGGGGCCATGGGACGGGGATCGGGTCCGGTGACCACGTCCAGCGATAAATACTGGGGAGCGTCCGCGGTCACCTATCCGGGGGTTCTGAATGTGCGCGTTACGCTCACGGCCGCGGGGGTCCCATCAGCCGTGGTTCTGTCTGACGCCGACGTGCTGATTGACGGCGTTCCTGCCTCCGTGTCCCTCACTCTCCGCGTCGCGGGCAGGACGGAGAGCGTCCAATCGCTCGCATTTTCGGGACCGGGTTGAGATGAAAACACGGCCGGGACGCTCCCGGCCACGTTTTGTTCATGCGCCTATCCCCGCCGCGCGTGGTCGTGCGAACGGATAAAGCGGGCGACTGCATACGCCTCCTCGCGGCTCAGACTCCCGGGGCTGACCCCGTTCACGGTCCGAAGCGGCATGTTCGCCTTGATATAGGCGGCAAGACCGGGCAGGGTGTTCAGCGCGCCGTTCAGGGCGCCCCCGGTCACGAGCGGGCTTGTCGAACCCCACAGCGCCGGTGCGCCGGAGTGGTGAGCGTTGCCTTGCCCGTGGCTCCCGTGACAGTAAAAGCACACGTGAAAGAACAGCGTGGCGCCGCTCCGGGGGGAGGCGTGCACCACCGGCGGGGACGAAGCGGGAGCGCTCGACCCGTAAGCCCCGCAGGCCGCCAATGCGGCCGTCAGTACAACCATGCCGAGGATAGTGCGGGTGCCTCGCCCCCGCCCGCGCGTCCCGAAACGCACGTCGATCACCCTTTCGCGTAGACCTTCTGTGGGGAGATACGAAAGGACAACCCTGTCAGATCCGCGCCCGTGCCGGGTTGCCGCATCTTGTTCCGCCCGGTATAGTGGGACCACTGGGCAACCGTCCAGGCGCGCCGACCGACCGAAAGGAGACGTCATGAGCCAAGACCACACCCGCTGATTTCTTAACGGGAGGGTCTCTCATGTACGTAGTGCGCGCCGCCGGACTCGGCTTCTCCTATCCGGCCGCCGGGCCGCTCTTCTCCGGACTCGACTTCACCATCAATCCCAAAGATCGCGTGGCCCTCATCGGACCCAACGGGTCCGGCAAGTCGACGCTCGTGAGTCTTCTCACGGGCGAGATCGAACCAACCCTCGGCCGCATCGAGTGGGCAGCCGGCATACGGCTGCGGGTCGTCCGTCAGACGCTGGTGCGCCCGGACGACGCGGGCAGCGGCGGCGAGCGCCGTTTTCGCGACATCATGGACAGCATTGTTCCGAACGCGGACCTTCTGATTCTGGATGAGCCCACGAACCATCTGGACCAGGATCATGCGGATGCGCTCTGCCGCCGCCTGCAAAGCCACGGCGGCGCCTATCTCGTCATTACCCACGACCGTGCGTTTGGCGACCGGCTGGCCGACAACACATGGCTTCTTGATAACGGACGGCTCCGGGTGCTCCCCGGCGGGCCCAGCAGGATGCTGCACATCGAAGCGGATGAGCAGCAGGCTGCCTGGGCCGTATACGGACACGTGCGGGCCGAGCGCGAGCGGCTGGCGGCGGCGGCGCGGCAGCAGGCCGAGCGCGCGGCACGGGCGCATCGCGCCGCCGGCCATCGCAATCCCGGCCCCGAGGCCCGCGCCAAGCGCATGGACCGGAAGGCAACCGCCATGAAGCGGCGCGCGGAACGGGAGGGAAGCCGGCTCATCCTGCCCGATCTGCCGCCTGACGCCATTCACTTTAGAAGCCTCGCCATCGACCCCGGTCCACCGGTCCCGATCCGGGCGGTGGGACTGGAAGTCCGTCGGGGCCACCTCGACCTGAAAGATTTTCATCTGCGCCTCGAGCGAGGCGGCCGCGTCACCCTCACCGGCCGCAACGGCGCTGGCAAGACCACGCTGCTGGAAGTGCTGGCGGGGGTCCGCGCGCCCGACCGGGGTCGCGTCGAATGCGCCGGCGGCGCCCGGCTCGCGTATTCCCCGCAGCTGTTGGCGGCCGACCAGGAGCTTGACGCACTGCAGTATCTTCGGGCACGGGGGGCCGCGACTCGCGATGCGCAGATCATGGCCACGGGTGTCGGCATCACTGGAAGCCGGCTCACCGTCCCGATCGGCCATCTCTCGGGAGGCGAGCAGAGGCGGCTTGCCATGGCCGGCGCCCTCGCCGAGGGAGCGCACGTGATTTTTTTGGACGAGCCCACCCTGGATCTGGACATTCGCGGACGGGAGGCCCTCTACGCGTGGCTTCCGACCATCCCGGCGGCTGTCGTGGTGGCCACGCACGATCCGCTCCTGGTCGAGGCGCTGGGTGTTCCACCCATCAACCTCTCCGGCCTGATCGCAGGCAGGCCCGCCGACGACGAGCCGACCGTGGACGCGGCCGCGCTCCATGATCGCCTGGAGCAGGCGCGCCGCGCCGCGGATGATGCCAGCGTTAGACGGAGGGGCGGTCCGCCGGCGCCATAAGCGGCACCAGACTCTCGGCCACACGGGCCGCCGTGTCCAGAAACGAGCAGATACCCTTGTGGCGATACTTCTTCGCCGTCAGCATGAGGGCTTCCTGACCCTCGGTCGACGGCGGGCGCGTCAGGTACGGTTCAAAACCGTCCCGCAGCACCTGGCAGCCCTTCACGCACACCGGGCACTTGCCGCAGGTCTCGCGGGCGAAAAAAGCCATCATGTCGTGCCCGAGCTGCCCGAATCCACGCTCGGAGCCGACGGCAATCAAGGACGCGCCCAGGCCGGTGCCCAGCTGGCGCAGGTGGTCGGAGGAGAGGGGCACCGCGAGACGGTCGGCCGTAATGGGTGGCATGGAGTATCCTCCCGGCAGCACGGCGGCAATGTGTTGTCCCGCCAGCGGGCCTCCCGCGCGCTCGAGAAGGGTCGCAAGCGAAATGCCCTCGGGCGCCTCGTACACGCCGGGCCGGCGCACATCCCCGCTCAGCGAAAACAGCATCGGCCGCTCGGCCGCAAACACGTCCGCCCCGCGCTCCATAATCAGGGCCACGGCCGCCAGCGTCTCCACGTTATTGACCGCCGTGGGCTCCCCGTCAAGTCCCTTTTCGCTCGGGTAGGGCGGTTTGTGCCAGGGCTGGGCGGCTTCCTGCATCAGGACGCTCAGGAGCGCCGTCTCCTCCCCGGCGATATAGACGTGGGTTTCGGGCACAAATTGGAGGTCCACATCGGCCAGCCCCGCCTGTTCGCACTCGCGCCACGCCCCGGTGAGGGCGGCGATGGCGTCTACAAACTCGTCGTTCAAATAGAACTGCACCCGCTCGGCCTGAAGCGCCCGTGCCGCAATCAGGATGCCTTCCAGCACCCTATGGGGCGCACGCGCCATGAGTGTCCGGTCTTTCATCGAGCCGGGCTCACCTTCCGCCCCGTTGACCACCAGGTGATGCGGCAGGGGGCCTGCCGCCACCATCCGCCACTTGGTCCCGGTCGGAAACCCGGCCCCTCCCCGTCCACGGAGTCCGGCAGCCTCGATCTCGGCGATCAGGGCCTCGGACTCGAGCCGACGGGCACGCGCGTATCCCCCGTAGCCTCCGCGAAGCCGATACGCTTCCAGGGATTCGGGAGCCGCCGAGCCATCATCCGGGAGAAACACCCCCATGGCGGCACCCTCCGTCATCGGCAAATTGCTATTCAGCATAGCGTCTGGCGGGACCGCCCGGCAACAAAGGGCGCCGCACACGGCAACTTTTCCGGTTATGGCTCCCGTCCGTCTCATCCACCCGAACGGCGACACCGCCCAGTCGACCAGAAGCCCGACGTGCCGTTCCCGAAGTGGGGACCGGCGGCGGATCCAGCGACCTATCCCGGGCGTCGGCACTGAGCCCGGACGGTGCACGCCCGCACCGGTCAGTCGCGTTCGGCGGACACGTCGGTGAGTCGTCGACGCACCGTAAAGCCCTATCTTGAGTCGGGCCGAGGAGCCTGCCGGTAACCCCGCCCGACGTCCGTGCGTTACCCGAATCAGGGGGCACACAGGCCAGCCGTGGCGGCGGGCGGTCGAGATACCCGGAGGGACTGCGGTCATCATGGGCAGGACGAGGCGGCACTTCATCTCCTCAGCCGGACTCGCGGCGGTGGTGCTCCTCGCCGGGTGCACCGCTCACATCAGCAGGAGCACCGCA
>JAJZYZ010000032.1 GCA_021797815.1 Bacillota bacterium | reverse complement strand
GAAGGCGGGAATCCTCCGCCATGGCTCCGAGCTCCCCATCTTTACCCTCAATAACAGTGTGCTTTTCCGCGGTGTCCCCTACTTTTGATGGCCTCGCCCAGAACATCCACCACGGCCGTCGGAACGCGTCAGACCCGCCTTCCGGCTCACTCACCGTATTCACCCCTCACATCGCATCCGCGAATCCGTCTTCACAGTGCCTCCGTCATAAGCCATATGCCTCCATGCACGGGAGGTAACGCACCGGGGCCGAAAGAGCCTTATGACGGGATGGTCGAAAGGCACCGGCGTCGACCGCGACTCTCTCGAAGACATTCATTCGGGATGCTGGGCTGAGCGACCACCTGGTAGAACTGCCCTGGAGCGCTCCTCCCGCGCTGCGGCAGGGGATCGGCGACGCGGTCTTGAAGCTATTAAGGTGGAACGTCAGGCAAAGTGCGTCGCGCGGGAGGCAGTGTGGAGAGACGGCTCAGGGGCATCGTGCCCGCAATCGCGCATGGTTTGTTATGGATCCTAGTGGCGAGCTCGCTCTACGAAGGGTATCTCGTGCTGCCGGGCCTCCACGGGCACTCCCTCTTCTCGATCTTGGTCAAGGTGCTGGTGGTGCCGATGGCCGCCGCCTGCATCTACTTCTGGTATCGCTACCGGCCGCCCGGAGTCCTGGCGCTTCTGGCGTTCACTCTATTTGTGGGAGTCGTGGGAGTGAGCTATGTCCTTCATAAGAACCACTCCTACCCGGTCGAGTACTACACGTTCCAGCAGGTGAGCGCCTGGGCCATCCTGGCCGCCACGTGGCTCCTCGCCCGCCACCGATCCTTCATTCAGACGCTCTGGCAGGTGGGGTTCCCGCTGTATTGGGTGGCCACCATTGTCGTCGCGTTCTTTGAGATTCACACGGGCCACCATCTCGGAGCGTCATCCGTTCACGGCAAGCATGTCCCCACGGCCTTCTACTACGACCCCAACAATCTCGGGGTAGCCGTAGCCCTTATTCTTCCCTTCGTATGGTTCTGGCCGATGGCATTCCAGAAGCGGACGCTGGCCGCCATCGGCGCGGCGGTCCTGACGCTCCTGCTGTTATACGTCATGGTGAAATCCGGCTCCCGGGGCGGGGAGCTTGCGCTCCTGGTGGATCTGGCGGTCCTGCCGTTCGTACTGTCGGGACGCGCACGCCACTGGGCGGTCGGTGCCCTGATTGCGGGCGTCCTCGTTTTAGGTGCCCTCGTAGCCTACGCCCGCTCCCTCGGCCCGGCGGCGGCGCACCGGCTGGCCCTCTCCAAATTGTCGCGGATTCCCGACCTGTTTCGCGGCATCCCGCCGCGGGTCTTGCCGCACGGCGTGGCTCCTTCGTCAAGCTTCATCCGCTGGAACATCTACCGCACCGACTGGTGGGCCATCCGCCTGCACCCGTTAGGTCTCGGCCCGCGGGGAATCGTGTACTTCATGCAGTACTGGCTTCATCACGGGAGTCCCTACAACACCTACGGGGTTGTCGCCCCCCACAGTCTCTGGCTCGAGGTGACGGCGAATTTCGGCTGGCCGGGGCTTTTCTTCTTCGTAGTTTTCTACTTCGCCGTCGTCGTGTACGCCTGGCGGGCGGCCCGAAGTCAGGACCCGCTTCGATCCGGGCTTGGGCGTGCGGCCTTCTGCGGCCTCGTCGGATTCGTGCTCGGATCCTTCTCGCCTTCAAGCGTCATGATTGGCTTTGACGTCATGTACGTGGCGCTCGCCTTCGGGCTTGCCGCCTGGCGGCTACCGGAGGTCGAGCAGCCAAAGTTCCGGGGTGGCCAGAAGGTCTTTTAGACTCGAGAGAAAGCGTGACGCCTCCGCGCCGTCGGCTACGCGGTGGTCAAATGTGAGCGACAGATACAGCATGGGGGCCGGCCGCATGTCCCCCTCCTCTACGATGACTTCCTCCTGAATGCGGTACACGCCCAGGATGGCCACCTCGGGATAGTTGATGATGGGGGTGGCAAAGAGGCCGGCCAGCGGGCCGCCGCCGGTGATGGTGATGGTCGAGCCGGTGAGCTCGGACGGCCCGAGGCTCCGCGCACGCGCCCGCTCCGTGACCCGCCCCATCTCCGCCGCCACTTCCAGGACGCTTTTGTGCTCCACGCCGCGCACCACGGGAACGATGAGGCCGTCGTCGGTGTCGGTGGCGATGCCGATGTCCACCGACCGATGAAGATAGAGGGTGCCGTCATCCCAGCGGGCGTTGAAGACAGGGTGCTGGGGCAGGCAGAGGGAGAGTGCCTTGGCCACGAGCGGCAGGTAGGTGAGGCGGGCGCCCCGGGCCTCCGCCGCCGGCTTCAGAAGAGTGCGCACGGCTACTAGCCGGCGCGCATTCAGGCGGTCCACGACACTCACGTGGGGAATCTCGCGCACCGACTGCACCATATGCTCGGCGATGACGCGGCGAAGGCCCTGGAGCCGGTAGGGCGTGCGCTCGCCCTGCGGCGCCGCCGGCGCCCCGGTGACGGCAGCGGGCGCGGCCGCCGCACGTCGTATGTCGCTCGGCACGATGCGGCCGCGGGGGCCGCTCCCCTCAACGCGCGCCAGATCGATGCCGAGCTCACGCGCGAGGCGCCGGGTAGCGGGGGCGGCCTGAGCGCGGGGCGGGGCACCGACGTCCACGACGTCCTGAGCCACGACCGCGGGGGAGGACGCGGGGGGTGAGCTTGCCTGCGCGGGTTCCGGTTCCGGACGAGACGCGGCCTCTTTTTCGGAGGCCTCCCCGATCACGACCAGAATCTGTCCGACGGGGATGACATCGCCTTCACGGCCGTTCCGGCGCAGGATAGTGCCGGCGCGGGGCGCCGGAATCTCGACGACCGCCTTGTCGGTCTGCATCTCGCAGAGCGCCTGATCGAGGGTCACCACATCCCCCTCGGCGACCAGCCAGCGGACAATCTCGCCTTCCGCGATGCCTTCGCCGACATCCGGAAACTTGAACTCAAACGCCATGCGCCCGTCCTCCGCTTCTTTCCCCGACTAGTCCTCGAGCGTCCGCCGGATGGCCGCCTGGAGCCGCTCCGGGGTCGGAAGGTACATGTCTTCCCATGCATAGGGGGGATACGGGACGTCGGGGCCGGCCACGCGGGCGACCGGCGCCTGGAGCGACCAGAACGCCCCATCCTGAATGAGCGCCGATATCTCGCCGGCCAGTCCTGCGGTGAGCGGCGCCTCCTGCAGCACCAACGCCCGCCCGGTTTTATTGACCGAGCGCCAGATGGCTTCCCGGTCAAGCGGGAACAGGCTTCTCAGATCGAGGATCTCGACCGACACCTCGCCCTTCAGGGCCTCGGCCGTTTTTTCGGCCAGGGCCACCATGTTGCCCCAGGTCACCACCGTCACATCGGTGCCCTCCCGGGCCACGCGGGCCGATCCGATGGGGACCACGTAGGCATCAGGAGGCACCTCCTGGCGTCCCATGCGGTAGAGCCGGATAGGTTCCATGAACACGACCGGATCGGGGTCTTGGAGAGCGGCATAAAGGAGCCCCTTGGCGTCATAGGGCGTGCTTGGCACGACCACCTTCAGCCCCGGGGTGTGGACCAGATAGGCCTCGGCGGAGTCGGCGTGCTGCTCCGGGGCGCGAATGCCGCCGCCGAAGGGCACACGCACCACCAGCGGCACCCGCACCTGGCCCGAGCTCCGGGCCGCCATGCGTCCCGCGTGGGAGATGAGCTGGTCAAGCCCTGGATACAAAAAACCCATGAACTGAATTTCGGCGATCGGCCGCAATCCGCCGATGGCCATGCCGATGCTGGTGCCGATGATGCCGCTCTCGGCGAGCGGCGTGTCCATCACCCGGTCGCCGCCGTACTTGTCGAAGAGGCCGTCCGTGGCCCGGAACACGCCGCCGTTCTTGCCCACGTCCTCGCCCAGGACCACGACCCGCTCATCGCTTGCCAGCATGGCGTCCAGCGTGGAGGTCACGGCCTGGATCAGGTTCATCTCAGGCATCAGGGGTGACCTCCTCAATGGCTTGCAGTTCCTCGTGAAGGACGCTCGGCATCTCGTCATAGACATGCTCGAACATGCCGCGCGGACGCACCATGGGGACGGCCTCGGCCGCGTCCACCCCCGCCTGCACCCGCGCCCGTGCTTCTTCGGCCCAGGTGTTGAGGAGAGCTTCCGACGCCACCCCCCGCTCCAACAAAAAGCCGCCCAGTTTGAGCAGCGGATCGCGATGCGTCTTCCAGTCGAGATACTCGTCGTCGGGACGGTACCGGCTCGGGTCATCCGAGGTGGTGTGAGGCCCCATACGATACGTCACGGCCTCCACCAGGGTCGGGCCCTCGCCCGCGCGGGCGCGGGCCACGGCCTCGCTCACCACCTGATGCACCGCGAGCGCGTCGTTCCCATCCACCCGCGCGCCCTCCACGCCGTAGGCGAGAGCTTTCTGGGCCAGCGTCTCTGATGCGGTCTGGTGCGCCCGCGGAACGGAGATGGCCCAGCCGTTGTTCTGGCAGAAAAAGATGACCGGCGCCTTGTAGACGCCGGCGAAGTTGAGTGCTTCGTGAAAGTCGCCCTCGGAGGTGGCGCCATCGCCAAAATACGTTAGGGCCACGTCCTCCTGGCCAAGCCGCCGGCTTGCGATAGCCACGCCCACCGCGTGCAGGAGCTGGGTCGCAATCGGAATCGCGGTGGGAAGGGCCTTGACGGCGGACGACAGGCTGGCCGCGCGGCCCATGGCAAAGAGCAAGACGTTCTCTAGGGGAACGCCGTGGACGAACAGGGCGCCGTGGTCCCGATACGAGGGCACCATCCAGTCGCTCCGCCGAAGGGCGTGAGCGCTCCCGATCTCCGATGCTTCCTGTCCGAGCGAGGGCGCGAAGGTCCCGATGCGCCCCTGCCGCTGAAGATTGATGGCCCGCTCATCAAAGGACCGCAACAGAATCATGTCCCGGTAGAGCGCGGTCGCGAGCTCTACATCCGCCTTCTTATCACGCTTGGTGCCCAGCACCTGAACCAGCGGCCAGTCCATCCCTGCCCCTCCCTGCAAGCATTGCGGAAAACAACCCAATTCACGTTAGCATACTGCTCAGAGAGACGCCCACGATTGCCGCGTACTTGAGGCGTGGCGGTTTCGGCCAGCGGGACGGGAAGCGTTGGCGCGGGCGGAACACGACCGGGCCGCGCCGTGGCCCGACGCCGCCATGCCGTCACAACGTCACACGATCACCTTGTCGGAAGGGGCCGCGATACATGGACAGACGGCTTCCCACCGTGACTCTGTGTCTCATTGTGAAAGATGAGGAGGCGGCGCTGCCGCTTTGTCTGGCCTCGGTGCGCGACCTCGTGGACGAGTGCGTGGTCCTGGACACCGGATCCCGCGACCGGACCATCGAGGTCGCGAAGGGCTTTGACGCCCGGGTATTCACCGACGCCTGGCATGACGACTTTAGCCGCGCCCGCAATGCGGCCTTCGCCCACGCCCGCTCCGACTACATCTTCTGGCTCGACGCCGATGACGTCCTGCTGCCTCAGGACCGGGAGCGCTTCCGGGCCTTTCGACGCGGCCTTGGGAGCACGGTGCCGGGCTACACCATGGTGTATGACTACGCCCGCGACGCGCAGGGCATGTCGGTGCTGCGCTTCCGGCTGCCGCGGGTCGTCCGCCGCCGGGACAACTTCCGGTGGATCGGGCGCGTGCATGAATACCTGGACGGGCCGGGACCGCTCGAGCCGTCGGACGTGGTGGTCACCCATAACCGCCAGCGCGCATCGGGCGATCGCAACCTCCGCATCTATCGCGCCATGGTCAGCGCCGACGAGCCTTTCAGCCCCCGCGACCGCCTCTATTTTGCCAATGAGCTTTCGGACCACGGCCTCTTTGATGAGGCCATCCCCCTCTATGAGAGCGCCGCCGCCGACGAGTCGATGTGGCTTGAGGACCGTCTGTGGGCTCTCAACAAGCTTGCCGAGGCATATGAATCCCGGGGTGAGCGCGAGGCCATGCGGCGGGCGGTGATACAGGGGTTCGCGTGGGATGCCCCGCGACCCGAAGCCTGCTGCCGGCTCGGCTACGATGCGCTCCAGCACGGGCAGCCGCGGGCCGCCGCCGCGTGGTACGACATGGCGCTTCGCTGGGCACCCGGCGAGACCGGCGGCTTTCGCATCGAGGCCTGCCATACGTGGCTCCCGCATCTGCAGCTCGCCGTGAGCCTGTCGGCCCTCGGCAAGCTCCGTCGTGCCTGCTGGCACAACGAGGCGGCCGCCCGGTTTGTGCCGGACGACGAAAACGTCCGGCACAACCGCGACTACTTTCGAAGTCAGGGTCTCGACCCCGCTGCCATCTCCCGGCTCGCGCACGAGCCGGACTGATGGCGTGGACAAACGGTATCGTGCGCGGGCAGGATGACGGGAGCATTCTGGCGGGCGGCGAATGGGAGGAGCCCATGGGAACAACATCCGTGGATTACGCCTGGCGCGGCGCTTTCACCAACGACGAGGTAAATCGGCTTCATGCAGAAGCGTTCCAGCACCGCCTCTACACGGAGGCGGAGTGGAACTGGGAGCACTTGACGCGGGTGAGCCTCGGCTGGGTCACGGCGCGCCGCGGGCCCGGGCTCTCGGGCTTCGTGAACGTGCCATGGGACGGAGCGGTTCATGCTTTTATCCTGGACGTGATGGTGGCCCCGAGCATGAGGCGTCAGGGCATTGCCACGCGACTCGTAGCCCTGGCGCGCGAAAAAGCCCGCGAAGCCGGATGCGAGTGGCTCCACGTGGACTTCGAGGAGCATCTCTCCGGTTTCTATTTTGAGGCCTGCGGGTTTCGTCCCACCCCGGCGGGCGTCATCCGTCTGGGAGCAGGGTGACCCCTACACGCCGCCTCGTCGGTCAAGCCGCTTCGATGCACCGGGAGGCGTCGGGACATGGCGCCGATCTTGCGGACCGGCGCTCAAACCGCCATCGGCAGCATGGTTCTCTCGTTTCGACTGTTTCCGCTGTTTCCACTGTTGCCACTGTTTCCAAGGAGGGTTCGTCTTGCACGAGGGACTCATGATCGGCACGAAGGCGCGCGTCGACGCCGTGGTGACGGAAGACATGGTGGCGGCGCTCGGCGGGCAGACCGTCCATCCGGTCCTGGCCACGGCCCGCATGATTGAGTGGATGGAGTGGGCTGGGCGCCGCCTCATCCTGCCGTATCTGGAGGCCGGTGAGGATGCGGTCGGGTATGCCATCGAGGTGGTGCACCTGCGGCCGACGCGGGTCGGCGAGGGGTTCTGGGCGGTGGCGGAGTGGGAAGGGCGTGAAAACGAGCGCCTGTATGCTCACGTCACGGCTTACAATGCCCGTCACCGCATCGGCGAGGGCCGCTTCACCCAGTCTCTCATCCCCACTGCGGTATTGGAGCGCATTTTCGGTCCCCAGGAGGTTCGGCCGAGCGAGCCGTCCGGCCTCTAACCTATCGTGAGGCACTGCGCTCAGAGGCACATCCCGGGTCCTCTCGGGTGGAATCGCGAGCGGGTCCTCGACGGCCGCCTTCCCGCTGTGGGCCGTGACCGCACCCTGTCCGAGCACCAGAGCCGGTACGGCCCGGATTCCAAGGTGCCGGTCCCGGATCCGGCCGCGGCACCACGGCCACCTGAGGTACACGCCGCGCCGCAGGCGTCTCCCGCCGGATCATGGGCGTGCACGGCGACGGGGCTCGCGGTCACGCCGCACAGGATGGTGAGGAGAGGACCGGGCGCATGGCCGCGAGCGTAAAGAGCCGCGAGCATCTACTGGATCTCAGGCCCTGTTGTGCATCGCCGCTTCACCCGGAGCGAGCGAGGCTCCCACGCTGCTTGAGGCCGGGTCCGGCCATGACCGTGCACGCCGAGTGACAGCGGGCCGCGTCTACGGGACCCCGTATGGAAAAGCCGCGCCTCCCTCTCCGTGCCGGGCGTGCGCTACGTGGACACTACGCCGCGGCGCTCCTCGACGCTCACGCCGACGCCCGCCGCCGCCTCCACGCCGACGGCGCGCACGGGGATGCCGAAGTGAAGGGACAGAGCATATTCGGTCGCCTCACCAAGCCTGCGGGCGTCCCAACCCGGAAGGGCACCCACCCGCACCTCCAGAAGATCGCGCCCGCGGCCGCGGTCATAGCGGAGATCCACGGTCGCAAAGCCGGAGAAGCCGGGCACCCGGAACAGGACGTCGATGACGTCCCGGCGGAGGAGGCGCCGGCCGCCCGAGATGAGGGGAGCCCCCCGATCGACTACGACCGCAAACGCGGGGCCCGGCGTGCCGCAGTCGCAGGCGACGGGCGCCACCCAGTCACGGGAAAGCGTCCTGCCCGTTTGAAAACCCGCCATGCCGGCGCGCGTCACGACCACCTGGGTGACGGGCGCGTCATCCGAAAACACGGCCGACATCCCGTCCTCGGTGATATGAAACTGCCCGCGCGCGCAGGGCACGGCAATCGGCCCCGGAAGCTCCGGCACGAGCCACAGCTCACTCACCACGGTGTCGTGCCACAATCGCTCCCGATACCATTGATAGGCAGCGGTGCCGAGCTCCGGTCCGTGCGCCAGGACTACACGCGCGCGGGGGACGCCATAGGTGGCAAGCGCCCGGAAAGGCTCGGTCACGACCACCGTGGCCCACTCTTCCGGCATCTCGGCGCTCTCCGGCGCCGCCTGCGCCCCGATCGATTCGATCCCGCTTAGAAATGCCTCGCGATGAAGCTCATCCTCAAGCGCCACCAGCACCCGATCCGCCTGGCCCACGCCCAGGTTCATGAGTGCCCGTGCGGCCAGGGAGGAACCCCAGGACGCGTCCTCCGGCCGCCACCAGGCCCGGCGCCCGTCGTGCAGGCGGACGACCCGGCCGGGGCCGGTTGGCTCCATCAAATCCTTACTGGGAGCCGCTGCCCGGGACGGAACGCCGGGCGTCTCCAGAAGGTCGGTCTTGCTCATACTCACCCCTCGGTCAGATTATCGCGCCCGCTTTAGGGCGAACCGGCAATGCGGCCGTGAGCCACGGGCCGGAGCGGAAGCGCGAGCACAGCCTGGCCCGCCCGGCCGCCCTCAAACGTCACCGTCACGGTCGCGCCGGGAGTCCCCTCCACCACCCACTCCACGACGGCCGCCTGGGCCGCCCCCGAGCCTTCGCCAGACTCTCCGAATCCTGACAGATGGCCAAGCACGGCCGGACTCATGCCGGAGACAACGCGCGCCCCGTCGATCCTGCCCCGTACCGGGTCCACCAGGCCCAGCGTTCGTCCGCGGGCGGTGGCCGAGGTGGGCAGGAAGCCCGCGTTCACCGCCTCTACCGCGATCCGGAACGTGCGCTCAGACAGCGCCTCCACCACGTAGCCGCCCACGACCAGCCGCGGCGCCGACAGCGCGAGGCCGGACAGGAAGCTCGCGACGCGGGCGCATTCCTCGGCCAGCAGGGCCGGCGGCGGGTTCTGGACCAGAAACTTCGGCTCCAGGCCGCCTATCTCGACCGCTCCCAAATCCGGGTGCTCGAACGGGGTCCAGGGATGAAAGGCCTCCGCACCCAGCGTCGCCTCCGCCCAGGCCAGGATCTTCCGCTGGTCGATAGCGCGCTCGGCTGCCGGAAGACCCATCAGGTGGCGGCGGCCAAACTCCGCATAGCCCCGGGCTCCCGCATGCCGGGCCAGATCCCATATCTCAAGCGTGAACCCCAGGATGCCCTGGGTCTCATAGGCCCAGTCGTCGGCGGCCCCCGGCATCAGCACCGTCTTTTCGAAGCCGCTCGCGAAGGCCGCCCAGTTTGAGCGGCAGAAGTAGCCCGACCGGCGCTCCCCCATCTCTCCCGCGCGGCGGTAGTAGCCGAGGTCTTCCAGTCCCAGGGTCGTATCGTCGCCAACCGACGGCTGCCGCAGGATGACGCCGCCCGCCGTATGCAGGGCGACATAGGTGGCGACGTTCCGATGCGCCAGAATGCTGTCGGCGATAGTGCGCGTCTCCGGTTCCGACAGGGGGTAGGGACCGGCGCCGGGCTGCCCGTCTTCCCCCGCCCAACGAATGGGGAAGTTGCGGTTGAAGTCCTGGCCCATGCGGCGGGTGGGCCCGGTGTCGGGTCCCACCGGACGCAGGCCCGCCATGTGGCGGCGATCGATGCGGCCTTCGGGGTAAAGGTGATAGAACGGCCCGTCGGCCGCGGTGTCGTCAGGCTCGCGCGGCACCATGAGCCGCGCGTCTTGCACATCCGCCTTGAAGCCGCCCTCGGGACTCTCCTGGCGGATAGTGAGGATGAGGCCGTCGCCATTCACGTCGTCCGGCACGAAGCCCGACCGGGGCTCCGTCTCGGGGTACAGATGCGGACTCGAGCGAAGCCGCATCGGCGTCGTGAGATAGGTCTCCGCGCCATCGATGGCGATGCGGGGGATGACATAGAGGGTATGGTCGGCCAGAAGCCGGCCCCCCTCGCTGTCGGGGTCTTGGGCCGACGCCAGGATGTCTCCCATCCAGTACATGGCGACGGCGTTTCCCGTAACCTCGCCGGCATGAATATTGGCGTCCACGAAGCTTCCGGGCTTCGACTCCGGCGCGCCCCGGCGCCGGTCGGTCAGGATGCAAAGCGCCAGGTCGCGGCCCTGACGGCTCTTTCCTGCCACCTCCACCGCCAATAGATCGGGATACTGGCGCTCCCACGCTCGAAGCTCTTCCCACATGGCGTCATAGGTCCAGTATTTCGCTTCCGGTTTCATGGCTGCTGCCATTTCGGGTCCCTCCTCCGGAGTCCTCCAAGAGTCCTCGCATGATGCGACTGGCGTCTCCGCTTTCAGTTCAGCTCACGGGAGGGTGAGTCCTGCTCCGGACTCAGAACGGCTCCTCGCCGGCCAGAAACTCGGCCAGCATCGGCTCCACGAAATGATATCGCCGGGGGGCGGGGCGCAGGAGGACGCCTTCGGCCACCAGCGCGTCGGCCGCCCGCCGGTTCTGAGAAGGGCTTACGCCGGGGACGTAAAGACCCTGGCCGGTCGCGAGCCGGACCAGCATGGCCCGCGCCAGCGGCACATCCGATGCCTTGACCTCCGCCTCAAAGTAGCGGGCCAGATCGCGGGCCGCGTCAAGATAACCGAGCAGGGCCAGATCCCGGTCAACCGTCGTGGTGCCGGCCCGCTCCGCCCGCCGCACCACGGCCTGCAGCACCTTCATGGTGTCAAAGGGATGGCCGCCGGTCCGTGTGATGATCTCGTGCGCGGCATGCGGCACGAGCTCCCAGCCTGACAGCCGGAACTTGGTCTCGATGTAGCGCTCCCAGTCGTCGGGCCCGATGGACGGCAGCGCCACCACATCCGCGAACCGGTAGAGGGGCATGGCGCTTCGGGTAAAGAGATCCCGGATGAGGCTCCCCTGACTGCCGAGAAATAGATACGCGGCCTGGGTCTGACGCTGCCAGTGCGCCCGCATCCGCTTCAGGGTGCCGAGCGAGGGATCGAGGGCGCGCAGTTCCTGAAACTCATCAAACACGATGACCATGGGGAGTCCGGAGCGCCCGGCAATCTGCTCCGGGAGCGTAAGCGCCCGGTCCAGAAGCTCGGCCGTCTCCAGTTTCTCGACCCGGTAGAGCCAGCGGACCAGGTCGACGCCCAGCACGCCCACACTGAACTCGGTGTTGCGGACGGCCTCGGACAGCGCCCGGTCAGAGCGCGCCTGAAAGCGCCGCCAGCGGCTGTCCACACTGGCGAGGATACTTGTGGTGAGTTTCCGGGCAAGCTCGCGCACGTCGCCGCACTCAAACAGATCGACGGTCGCGGTCAGCGCCTCGTGCTCGTCATGCAGACGCCGCAGCACCTCGGCCGCCACGGCGCTCTTGCCGGTGCGCCGCGGCCCGGGAATCAGCACGCTCTGGCGTGCGAGAAGCCGCCGCCTGACATCGTCCGCGATGAGCTCGCGTCCCACGAGGTCATCGGGCGGCAGCGGCAGCACGTCGATGGGAAACGTCGGCGTCACCATGGGAAATACCAGATCCGGTATGTCATATACCTGTTTTAATACATTCTGCCTTCCCCGTCATCGGTCGCGGACGCCACTCAGTCCCTGGTGTAAGAGAACGCGCGTCGTGGCGACCGTGCGCGTCGTCACACGCGCGGGGTGCGGGAGGGACCGCGCGGGGACATGCCGAATGAGAGAGGCACCGACCAAGTTCCCGCGCACGGCCTGACGGCGGATGCCGTCGACCGTGGGCAGAGAGACGGGCAGGGAATCGTCAGGCTCCGTGCTTATGAACGCAGACTGTCCGAAGGGAGCCGTCGCGCGTGTCCCCTCTCTCCGGCATCATCGACACCCATACGCACCCGCTTCTTCACCCGTCGCAGCAAGTGGTGGACTGGGAGCACACCGCCGAGGACTACCAGGCGCGCGCGAAACGCGCGGGCATCGTGCGTGCGGCCGCGCTGGTCATGGCCCCAGAAGGCGATCTGGATAGAACCCGCACGCTGAATGACGCCACCCTCGCCCTGGAAGCGGCCTCACGGGGCTTCTTCTATCCCGTCTGCTCCGTTCATCCCCGAGACGGCGAGGCGGCCCTGGAGGAGATTGGCCGGGTGGCGCGGGCGGGAGCCCGGCTTCTCAAACTTCATCCCAACACCCAGAGCTTCGACGTGGCCGACCCGGTGGTGGCCGTCACGGTCGAACGGGCAGCGTCGGCCGGGCTTCCCGTTCTCTTCGATGCCTACTCGCCCTGGGACGCGGACCAGCCCGGCAAGTTCGTCAAGCTCGCGATGGCGGTGCCGAAGGCCACCCTGGTGCTGGCGCATGCGCATGGCCCCCACTTTGCCGATCTCCTCGTGTATGAGGTGCTCGCCCGGTATCCGTGGTGGGATCGGCGGGTGTACATCGACGTTTCCGCCACCGGTTCCCTCCTGTCCGGGAGTCCTTTTGCGGAACAGTTTGTGTGGATCCTGCGGAAAGTGGGCCTCGACCGGATCCTGTTCGGGAGCGACTACCCGCTCGACGACCCCGAAAGCGCCGTCGAGCGGGTGCGCGACCTCGGTTTCGGCGAGGACGAAGCGCGGCTTATCTTTCATGACAACGCCCTCCGGCTCCTCGGCGAGACGTAGGGCGCCGACTTATCCTCGCGCTTATGACGCTTGCTTGACGAATGCGAAGGCCCGCGCGGATGATATGACACGAACCAGCGCAGTTTGAGGAGGAGAATGACGGTGCGGATCGGCTGCCACATCAGTGTGGGGCGGGGATTTCTAGCCGCCGTGGACAAGGCCCACGCGCTGCAGGCGGACGGCCTTCAGTATTTTACGAAGAGCCCGCGCATGCTCCGCTTCAGCCGCAACCTCAATGAGGAAGACGCGGAGGCCGGACGGCTCCGTCAACAGGAACTTGATCTGGTCTCCATCGGCCACGCGCCCTATCTCATCAATCTGTCGGCGCCGGAAGAAGACATGCGGCGGGCCTCTATCGAGGCCCTCGGCTGGGATCTGGTCGTGGGCCACGCGCGCGGCAGCCTCGGCGTGGTCGTGCATTGCGGCAAGCACAAGGGAGAGGGCACCGAACGCGGCATCGCTCTCATGCGGGAATGCCTGCAGCGCACGCTCGAGGATGCGCCCGACATCCCCCTCCTGCTTGAGAACACGGCCGGACAGGGTACGGAGCTTGGCACCACCGTCGACGAGCTGTTAGAACTCGTCGACGGGATCGCGCCGCCGGAGCGCCTCGGCTTCTGCCTCGACACCCAGCACGCATTTGCGGCCGGCATTTTGGATGTCAATGACCCCGAATCGTTTCCGGGGTTCACGAACCCCGCGTTCATGGAGCGTCTAAGGGCCGTGCACCTGAACGACTCCAAAGTGGAATTCGGCCACCGGGCCGACCGTCACGCCCTCATTGGCCAGGGTGCCATGGGCCGCGACGGCATCCGGCGGCTCTTGCAGACGCCGGCCCTCTCGGCGATTCCTCTCTTTTTGGAGACGCCGGTGACGGACGAGGATCAGTACGCCGGCGAGATTCGGCTCTGTCGTGAACTGGTGGCCGGCTGATGGCTACCCGCCTTATCTACAATCCGGTCGCCGGCGGCGGGCGCGCCCGGACCATCGTGGACCGCCTGGCACCGGAGCTGGCGCGCATCCCCGATCTGGAGGTGCTGGCCACCCGCGCGCCCGGCCACGCCCGGGAGCTCAGCCGCGCGGTGCGCGACCGGCCCGACTGCCTCGTCATATCGGTGGGCGGTGACGGCACCCACCACGAGGTGGCCAATGGCCTCCTGCCGGACCCAAAGGCCCACATGGGCGTCATTGCGGCCGGCTCCGGCAATGACTTTGCCGGGTATCTGGGCCTGCCCAAAGATCCGGCCGCGGCGCTCCGCGCGGCCCTCGAATCACCGGCCCGCGCGATAGATGTGGGACGGGTCAATGACGAGTATTTCCTGACGGTCGTCGGCGCCGGCTTCGACGCCGAGGTGGCGGCCTATATCAACGAGCGTCCAAAGGCCAAGAACGGCCAGCTCGCGTATCTGGGCGCCATTTTGACCATGCTGACCCGCTACGAGTGCAAGCCTCTTTCGGTCGCCGTAGACGGCGAGCCGAGGAGCCGGTCCACCCTGCTGCTCGCGTGCGGCAACACCTCACGCTACGCGGGCGGCATCAAGATCTGCCCCACCGCGACACCGTTTGACGGGCATCTCGACGTGGTGTGGGTGGGCGGCCTCCCACGGCTTCGCATCCTGGGCCTCCTGGTCGGCGCCTACTCCGGGGCCCATGTCCGGAATCCCGTGGTGGAGACGTTTCCTGCCACGCGCCTGCGGGTGGACGGCCCCGCCGGCTATCATGTCCATGCCGACGGCGAGCTTGTGGCCGAGCTGCCCATCACCATCGAGTGCGTGCCGGGGGCGCTCTCGGTCCGTCTCCCCCGGGATCCGTCGTGAGCGAATGGCCCTCAACTCTCCCTCCCTTCTTGTGGGGCGTGGCCTCCTCGTCGCATCAGGTGGAGGGGCGGCAGCCAGGCAACGACTGGCTCAGCTGGGAAGAAGCCGGCCGCACGCGGGGGCGTTCGGACGATCACATCGACCACTGGACGCGGTACCGGGAGGATGTGGCCCTCTACCGGGAGATGGGCGCCAATGCCTCGCGCATCTCCCTCGAATGGAGCCGGCTCGAGCCCGAGCCGGGCCGGTGGGATGACGACGCCTTTGACCACTACGCCGACATGCTGGACGCGACCCGTGCCCAGGGCCTGGAGCCGCTGGTGACGATATCTCATTTCACCCTTCCCCTCTTCGTGGCCGAGGCCGGCGGATGGCTTTGGGAAGGCATGGAAGAGGCGTTCTTGCGCCTGACCGAGAAGGTGGTCCAGCGCTTCTCGCAGGTGAGGCTGTGGTGCACCATCAACGAGCCCACGGTCCTGCCGCTCATGGGTTATGAAGAGGGCGTCTGGCCGCCCGGGCAGCGAAGCCTCCGCGTGGGGCTCCGGGTGCTGAGCCGTGAGATTGCCATTCACGAGCGCGCCTACCGGCTCATCAAGTCCATCGAACCGGCGGCGTTGGTGGGGCTGGCCCATCACGTGGTGCGCTTCCGCCCGCTCGTGAACACTCCGGCCCATCGCGCCCTGGCCGCCTTCCTGCACCGGACGTTCAACGCCTGGACTATCGACCACACGAAAGAGGTCCAGGACTTCATCGGACTCAATTATTACAGCTGCCGCTGGGCGACGTTTCGGCGGCCGGTGAATCCCTTTCCGAATCGGCGCGGCGTTCCCCTCACGCAGATGGGGTGGGAAATCGACCCCGAGGGGCTCTTTGATCTGGCGGCCTGGGCGGCCCGCTACGGCCGTCCCATTCTAATCACCGAAAACGGCATCGCCACCGACGATGAAGACGAGCGGGCCCGCTACATCAAGAGCCACGTCGGAGCGCTGCGGCGGGCCGCCGCCGGCGGGGCCGATGTGCGCGGCTACTTTTACTGGTCCGGGCTCGACAATTTCGAGTGGGCCGAGGGGTACCGGCCGCACTTCGGGCTCGCCGCCGTCGCCCCCGACGGCACCCGGACTATCAAGGCGGGGGCGGCGGCACTGAGGGAGGAGGCCGCGGCCGGGTTCGCTCTCACGGACGGCCGTGGCGGCGTCTCCTAAGCGCGCACCGGGACCGGCTCCTTGCTGAGAGCGGACCCGGCAGCGGTCGCGACGAAGACCCCCGGTGGTGGCTTCATCAGCGCGAAAACCGGGTGCCGGGACGTGCCGGCGGCGCGGATCGTTGAGAGCCGCTTCACGCCGGTCTTGACCAGAGGCCCCATGTCGGTCATGAACAGTCTTGTCCCCCCGGTCCACTCACAGCGGCGGAGGAGAGAACCTAGACCGTGGCCACAAACGATCTGCTCGTGATCTGGGATGTAGACGGCACCCTGCTTGATGCCAAGGGGGCCGGGCATCGGGCGCTTGCCCGCGCCATCGAAGAGGTGACGGGCAAGCAAACCTCGTTCGCCCTCATGGACGTCGCCGGCCAGAGCGACCGCCTCTTGCTGGAGCTGGCCTTAAAGCAGGTGGGCGAGAGTCCGCGCCGGTGGGAAACCGTCCGCACCGCCTATGAGAAATTTCTCGACCGGGAGCTGTCGGAAAGCGGATCCGACGCCCTTCCCGGTGTCATGGAGTCGCTCCGGATCCTGGGACCGGCGCGGGTGCTGGGGACCGGCAACCTGGAGGTGGGCGCCCGCCTAAAACTTTTTTACGCCGGACTCGCCGACCATTTCCAGGGCGGCGGCTTTGGAGACCGCCACCGGACCCGCGCGCCCCTCATCCGGGATGCCATAAAGGAGGGCCGCCGCCTCTTCGGCCGCCGCCTCCTGCCCGTCATTGTCGGCGACACGCCCCGGGATGCCGCCGCCGCGCGCCTGCTCCACATCCCGGCCGTACTGGTGGCAAGCGGGCGCTTTTCGGTCGATCAGCTCCATGCCCACGGCTCCATTGTGCTGGCCGGTCTCAAAGACCCCGCCGCCGTGCTGGGAGCCTTCACGCAGGCGGAAGCGTCAGCGCGTCGGGGTGGATGAGGCGCAGCCCCTGTCGGTCGGCCACGACCCTCACCTCATCGTCCGCCCGCAGCGCGATGGTGCGCTCCCCGTCCACGGCAATGGTGCTGGGCTCGGATAGGCGCCAGTGTTCGGGCGTCCCGAGAGGAACCCTCAAAGCCGCGTCCACGCGAAACAGGTCCACGAGGCCGGGCGCCATGACCGCCGGCGTCCGGCGGCCGCCGCGCTGGCGCAGGCGGAGGGACAGGGACCAGTCGTCATCCATGCTCACGGGATCGGCGAATCCGCCGACGTTCGAGAGACCCGGGCGGGCAAGATCCGCGACGTTCAGGAGCAGGCGGCGCACGAGGCGCGCATCGTAGACCGCCAGCGCCCCGATGAAGGGTGTGGCGATCTGGGCCACATCCACAAGCGCCAGATCCTCGCCCGCGCCGTGCATGATGCGAAAGCGCTTGGCGCGGCGAACGAGCGGCGAGCCACCGCCGCCCCGCGCCACGGCCGCCGCCGCCATGCCGGCCAGTGTCTGGTCGCCCGACCAGGCCAGCACGTTGTTGGTGCCGCCGGCAATCGGAAGCACCGGCGCCGGACACTGAGCCAGCGCCACCGCCCGCTGGGTGCCGTCGCCGCCGATGCTGACCAGCACGTCGATGCCGCGGTCCATGAACCGGTCGACCCAGTGTCGGGTCAGATCCGTGCCGCGAAGCCGCGTATCGTCGGCCAGCACCCGCACGCCCCGTTCCTGGCTGGCCACCTCGGCCGCCAGCCCCTCGGGGTCGTCAATGAGGAGCACATCGACGCCGCCCCCGAAGCGGAGGCCATGAATGAGTCGGCGGACCGACAGGATCTTGGCCGGCCCCGAGGCCGTGTCGGCCAGGGCCACAAGCCGCCGGATGTCTCGTCCGGCCATCGGATTCACCAGGATGCCGACCCGTCCTCTACTCATGCCGACCGCGCACGCGCGACAGACCTCCCTCTTGCTGCGGGGCGCCAGAACGCGCCTCCATGCCCGTTTGACGGGCCGTATCGTCCATTATGGCGCTTCTTGTCGTTTGGCGCGGCCCTGGAGCTTGGGGATGATAGGATAAACCCTGAACCTCGCGCCCGGTCGTCCCGTCGCCGGGAAACGTCCCTCCGTCACGTTGCGGACTGAGCGGCCGGAGTCGGGCTGAGGGCGTACGCAAAAGGGCGCGACACGAGAACGGCGGCATCTCTAAGAGCCGCCCCGATGGCAGGCTCTTGACAAGTCAGACCGCCGGCAGACAGGCAGTTGAGAAGCAGACAGGAGGCTTGGTGTGGCGGCCGGAGCCCCCTTGACCGTCTTGATGGTGCGTCATGGCGAGAGTGAAGCCAATGCGCTTGGACGATTCGCGTTTCGCTTATGGGACCCGGACCTCACCCAAGAGGGCGTGGAGCAGGCGCGCCTCCTGGTCGCGGAGCTTTCCGGCGTGCCGGTGGCGGGCGTGGTGTCAAGTCCACTCCGCCGCGCCATCGAGACCGTAAAGCCGCTGGCGGCGGACCGGGCGCTTTCGGTGGAGATCATTCCCGAGCTGGCCGAGATTGATATGGGAAGTTGGGACGGCCGGGCCCTAAAAGATGTGGCGGCCAACGAGCCTTCCGCCTGGCGCGCGTGGCGGCGCGACCCCGAGAACAATCCCCCGCCGCGGGGCGAGCGGATTTCCCAGGCCGGACAGCGGGTGCTGAGGGGCCTCGAGACGCTCCGCGGCCGTGACGGCCTCTTTGTCGCGGCAACCCATGCGGACTGTGTCAAGGGCGCCGTCCTGCACCTCACCGGGGGCTATGGACCGCAGGCGCGTCGGCTGTTCGTGCCCAATGCGGGTCAGCTCCTGCTGCGCGCCACCGAGACCGGCTGGATTATGGTGCTTCCGCGGATCCGTCTCTAAGTCCGGTCCGTCCCGCAATCTGGCAGTCGGGGCAAAGGCCGTGCAGCTCGGCGTGATGCGCGGTCACCTGGAAGCCATTTCGCTCCGCGAGCCGCACCACCGCCTCCTCCAGCCCGCACTCCGCGAGGTCGAAGGTCCGCCCGCAGGCCTCGCAGATGAAATGGTCATGGTGAGCTCGGTAGGGGCTTTGAAGCTCGTAGCCGATGTGCTCATGCCCCACCATCACCGCATGAACCAGGCCCGCCTGGGTCAGCTGCTGCATCATGCGGTACACGGTGGCGGGATTGAGTCCCTCCCCGATCAGGAGCGTCACCAGCTGCGGGGTGGTGAGGGCCTCGGAGTGGCGCGACAGCACGCGGAATACACGGAGGCGATTAGGCGTCACACGAAGCCCTTTGGCCCGGAGCGCCTCTCGAAACGCCACCTCCCCGGCCGGCACCGCCATCAAACACCTCCCGCTTGTCGTCCGCCGCTGCCACCATCTGGCTCGAACCCATATTTCCTCTACCATACCCCCTGTGTAAATACGACGCGGGAGCATAGGCGGCGGCTGGCCCGTCCCCACCCGGCTTTGCGGCCCGTGCAGCGGTCGGACCCGGGCTTGCCAGAGGCTCCCGTGGCCGTCACGGCCGGCGGCACCCTTACTGTCCGCTTGGCGGCACGGGGGGTGAAGAGTACACTCGAAGCGCCGTATCGCCGGGTGTATAACAGGGAATCAGCGAAGCTGAGCGGCACCCGCCACTGTATTCGGGGAGCCCGAAGGCCACCGGAATCCGGGAAGGCTTTCACGGGGCGAGGATCCGAGAGCCAGGAGACCTACCCGGCGAAATGGGCGAACCCTGCGGGTGGCCGGGGTGCGCCTGACTCGATCAGGAGCCTCGTCAACCGTGGAACGCCCAGGGGACGGACCACGCTGCGGTTGAGGGGGCTTTCATATGGCCAAGGCGGAGGGCGTCGCCCGCTCCGAGCCGTCGGAATGGGCCCGCGCGCGCCCGCGCTGGCTCCCCGGCTCGCTCTGGGGCATTGGCGCGCTGGTGCTGCTCGGAAGCGCACTCCTCGGCCTGGCGCATGGCCCCACCCCCATCGGACCGGCCGCCCTCTTCTCGGCCCTTCTGCATCCGTCGGCCGGTCTCTCGGCCCTCATCCTGTGGCAGATTCGCATGCCGGAGGTGGTCACGGCCGCCGTGATCGGTGCGGCGCTGGCCGGGGCCGGGGTGATGATGCAGGCGCTCTTGCGTAATCCGCTCGCCGATCCCTACGTGATCGGCGCGTCGGCCGGGGCCGGCTTCGGAGCCGTGGTCACGCAGGAGGTGCTGGGGGAGCTGGCTCCGGGCGGAGCCTTCTTAGGCGCCTTGGGCGCCGTGATGGTCTCGTATCTTCTCTCCCGCACCCGCGGCACGGCCCAGGTGCTGACTCTGCTCCTGGCCGGGTATGCGGTGGGCGTCATGCTGGCGGCGGTGTCGCTGTTCCTCCTGCTGCAGAGCCACCAGAACCTGCAGACCGTGCTCTCGTGGGAAGTGGGCGGCATTCACGCGGTCGGCTGGGGCGGTCTTTTGTGGCCGTCGCTCCTCATTCTGACCGCGCTCCTGCTGGCCTGGCCGCTGACACCGGTCATGAATGCCCTTCTCCTCGGGGAGGAACAGGCGGCCACCCTGGGCCTGGACGTGACCCGGGTGCAGTTCCTGCTGCTGGTCTGGGCAAGCCTCCTCACCGGGGCCGCAGTCTATCTAGGCGGCCTCATCGGATTTGTGGGCCTCGTTATTCCGCACGTGGTGCGGCGCTGGAACGGCCCCGACCACCGGACGCTGCTCCCCCAGAGCCTCATGTGGGGCGCGGCCTTTTTGATTCTGGCGGCAACGCTCGCCCAGACCATCCCGGGTCTGGGAAGCGTTCCCGTCGGACTCGTCACGGCATTTCTCGGCGGCCCTTACTTTTTGTGGCTCCTCTTGAAGACGCAGCGGCGGGGAGTGACATTTTGAACATCACGGCCGAGGACGCCCGCGTCTCCTACCCGAACGGCCGCGCGCTGGGACCGTTCAGTTTGAAGGCGGGCGCCGGTGACTGGCTCGGCCTCGCGGGTCCCAACGGGGCAGGCAAGACGACCCTCCTGAAACTTCTCGCAGGGATGTTGAAGCCCACATCCGGGTCCGTGCGGTTAGACGGCCAGGATCTCGCCCGCATCCGCCCCCTGGAGCGGGCCCGCACCCTGGCCGTGGTCCCCCAGCGGCTCGAGGTTCCGTTTGACCTGCCGGCCGCCACCATCGTGGAGCTTGGGCGGCTCCCGTATCTGGGCTGGTCGGAACGGCTCCTGCCGCTCGGCGGAACGCACCGGCTGCGCGTGGAAGAAAGCCTGCGCGAAGTGGATCTGTGGGAGCTTCGGGATCGCTCATTTCGGGAGCTCTCCGGCGGCGAGCAGCAGCGCGTCCTCCTCGCGGCCGCCCTGGCGCAGGAGGCGCCGATCCTGCTTCTGGATGAGCCCACGGCGTCTCTTGACCCCGGCATGAGCCAGCGCTTTCTGGATGTGGTCCGCCGGCTGGCGGGGCGCGGACGGACGATTGTCATGGCCGCCCACGACCTTTCCCTGCTGGGTCAGCACTGCACGCGGGTGGCCCTGGTCGCGGCCGGCCGGGTGGCCGCCGAAGGGCCGCCCGAGACGGTCCTGCAGGGCCCGCTTCTGAGTGATCTCTTCGGGACCGAGCTTCATGTCTGGCCCCACCCCGGCACCGGGCGCCCGCTGGTCCTCCCGCGCAGCTGAGCCTCTGCGACGGGCCGATACAATGAACAGGGGATGTGACTCGATATAGAACTTGAGATTGAGTGCGGCGCCTGCGCCGCCATCCAGTTAAGCCGCACGCTCACGGCCCGTTCCCCCGGTGACTGGAAGCCCGCTTACAAACAGGCGCTCCAGGCCATCGCCGCGTCGTTCCAGGAGGACGGAGCCGAACCCGCCCTGGTGCTGGCCGCGCTCTACCGGTCGGTCGCCGCGTCGCTCGGCGACGGCGACTTCTACCAGGCGGCCAAAGACGCCTCCAACGCATACGCGGAAACCTTCTTCGCCCAAAAGGGGCCGGCGCTTCAGGACCTTGGCGCCCGTATTTTTCTGGCTGCCGCCGCCAATGCCATCGACGCCGGGGTGAGCGTGGAGCCGGATGTCATGCTGGCCCATTTCGAGGAGGCCGCGGCCGCCCCGCCCGGTCGCGACGACCGCACCCAATTCTTGCAGTTCTACGAATCGCTGGCGGCTCCCCGCGTGCTCTATCTCCTCGACAACGCCGGCGAGGCGGTGTTTGACCGGGAGGTCATGCGCTCACTGACGCATCGGGGCACAAAAGTCACCGCGGTCGTGCGTCAGGAGGCCGTCCTGAACGACGTCACGCCACGGGAGGCCGAGCGGCTGGCGCTTTTCGAGGTGGCGACCGTCACCACCACCCGAAGCCCGGGATACGGCCTTTCCGCCTTTGTCGACAGCGATTGGAGCGCCACCCTGTTTGGCGCGGCCGATATCGTCATCGCCAAGGGTGTGGCCAACCTTGAGAGTCTCTCCCATCGCCGCCTTCCCTGCCCGGTCCTTTTTCTCTACCGTGCGAAATGCGAGCCGTCTGCCCGCGCGGGAGGAGCGGCGAGAGGTTCCACCGTGGTGTGGTGGCGTCCGGCGTCGTAGAACCGCGGGATCTTGCTTTAGGATCGCGCCGGGCGCAAATGCGAAAGCGGCCGACGGGCCGCTGGCTCGGAAACGCGTCGCGCCGGGCGGTGTCCGTGAGACGCGCGCCGGCGCCCACACCCCGGACCGCCTGAATTCGGTTCAAGATGCGGACCCATCTTGATGAAAGCCTAGGCCTCAGGCGGCAGGAGTCCGCGACTGGCGGCCGTGTCCAAAAGCGCCTCCCACTCACGCCGTGAGAGACGCACCCGGGCCACCTGCAGGAGGGTCAGCGACTCCTTTCGCGCATGGAGCCGGAGCGCCTTGGCAAACGCCGCACGGGAGTCGTCGTCTTCCGGGTCAAGAGCGGCCCATCGCCGCTCCAGGTCCCGGTGCTCCGCCTCCATCACCGGTACCGGTCCCCCTCCGGCAAAGTAACGGGCGAGGCGGGGGAAAAGCACGCCTTCCTCCCACTGGCGCTGGAACTGCAGGAGGCTCTCCACGGCGCCGCGCGAAGCCGGATCCGAAAGGCTCTCGCCTTCGGATCCGACCGCCGTCACGGCCCGGTCAAGAACGTTCTCCCAGGACAGGAACAGTGGGTGGCCGGTTTGGTCCTGGTTCACGAGCCGGCGGCCGACGCGTTGGCGCCCTGCCGACGGGCATCGGGGACCCGGCTCCGTTCCACGGCCCAGTACAGGAGCACGATGCCGAGGATCTGGGCCAGGAAGAAGATGGCCACAACGCCGTAGGCCGCAAGCGTGTCGGCCAGCGAGAACACGACGCCGCCCAGTGCGATGCCGAGATTATAGATGTAGCGGGTCCGCCACCAGGACCAGATGGCCCCGAGCACCAGGGCCGCGGCCCCGATAGAACCCAAGACGGCGTAGCCGAGAACAATGAAGACGCTCGTCGTCACGTGGGTGACCGCCTGACTCGCGGTCATCACATCCGACAGGGCGGCCGGGTTCAGTGACGCGGAAAAAGCTCCCACAGCCGTAAGAACAATGAAGACCAGGACGATGGCGGTGTAGTACCAGGCCCAGCGAGCCCAGAGCAGGAACATGCTGCCGGCACCCATGACCCCCGGGACCGCCGCCGAGAACAAGATGTACAGCCGATAGTCTAGCGGAGTGAAGGCATGGCCCAGGAACCCGAGGAATTGCATGGCCGCGGCCAACGCGGTCGATATGAACGCGATGGCCCACCAGAGTTGGTAGGGACGATGGCGAGAAGCATGCTGACGTGCGAAGCCGATGCCCATCACCAACGCTACCAGCACCGTGACCAGCGCGGCCAGGGCGCCAAACGACATTTAACTACCTCCCGGGGACACCATAACGCGGCGCCACCATGGGGTCCAGCCACCGTGAGAGCTCCCACAGACGGCGCTCGAGCCGATCCGCCGCCTCAGAAGCGGCGCCTGGCCGGTCGTGGCCCGGCGTGACAGCGAAGAATGCGGACGCCCCGTCGCCGTAAAGGGGGCCGCCCCCGCCCGCGAGACGTCCCGCCACCACCAGGGCCGGCACACCGGCGTTCCGGGCTAACCGGCACACGACGCTCACCACCTTGCCGTCTCCGCTCTGGGCGTCGACCGCCCCCTCGCCGGTGATGACGGCGCGCGCGTCTTTGATGGCCGCCGGGAGGCCCACGGCCTCCGCTACCGCCACTCCCCCCTGCACGAGACGGCCTCCCACGGCCGCAAGCGCGGCCCCGAGGCCGCCGGCCGCGCCCGCGCCCGCCGTTTCCGACACCGGCTTCCCGGCGGCCCGGTCCAAAATTTCGCCGTAGCGCTCCATCGCCGCATCAAGCTCGTCCAGCTCCCCCGCCAGAAGCCCTTTCTGAGGGCCGTAGGCACGGATGGCGCCGCGCGGGCCCGTGAGCGGCGGCAGGACGTCGACCCACACCTCGAGCGGAATCGGAAGCCGTACAAGCTCGATGGCGGTTACGGCGGAGAGGGCGGCCGCGCCCGGCTCGCCGGCACCCGCGATGCGGGCGCCAAGCTCGAGAAGCGTTCCCATCCCGCCGTCGGAGGAGCCGGTGCCGCCGAGGGTGACCACAAGCCGTCGGGCTCCTTCCCGGACGGCGGCACGGATCAAAAGCCCCAATCCCCGGCTGTGCGCCCGCCGCGCTGGGCCGGGACGCGCGTCGCTCCGGAGGTACCCCGGACCGGCCGCGGCCTCGATAACCGCGATCCGGTCCGGCAGAAGAAGAAAGCGCCCCGCCCGTGGGCGGCCGTACACGTCCACCGTTGCGGCCTCGATAAAGCGGCCGCCTCGCGCCGCCGCCAGCACGGCCGCCGTGCCCTCCCCCCCGTCCGCCATCGGACAGCGCACCGTCGCCAGTTCCGGCCACCGGCGCCGGAGACCGCGCGCCATCGCGTCGGCGGCCTCAAACTGGGTGAGGGTTCCCTTAAACGAATCGGGTGCCAGCACGATCGACACCAAATCCCACCCGCCTTCTCATGCCTCTCCCTCGGCGCCTGCCCATCGTGCGAGTCCAGCGACAGACCCGCGACCGCGCCGAGGGCGCTCCCGTCGTCTTGATAATGCACCGGTGTGCCCGTGAGCGCACCCGTTCGCCGTCGCGGCGTCGGCCCGGCCTACTCCGCCGGGGGCCGAGTTCGTGTGAACGCACTCGCGGGCCCTTGGGGGCACGGTTTCTGGGATCTTTCCACCGCGGCGCAGGCACTCGCCGCCAGGCCGATTCGCGTGCGGCGCCATCGGTCGGCCGACCGCTCCGATAGTTCGGTGCAAGTGCGCGCGCTCTTCGCGACAGGCTCATGCCGGCGCCGCCGCCGCTCAAAGCCCGTGGCTCACGCGCTCGCGGCGCTGCCGGGTGCGCGACACCGCTCGGGGTCGCCGGAATGCCGGAAATCCCCTCTTTCATCGGACAGTCGGGGTAAAATGGCTTGGTGATCCGGTCCCTGAAATGATGCTTGGCGGGATCGGATGCGGGATGCACAATGAGTCGGGGGTGGCGGGGTGATCGAACGGATTCTGGCCCGGGATCACTACCGTTTTCAGAACTCCTGGCTCGACGCTGACTGGCACTTTTCGTTCCTGCGGTATTTCGATCCCGACCGGGTCCATTTCGGATCCCTGCGCGCGTACAACCACGACCACATCGCACCGGGCCGCGGCTTTGCCATGCACCCGCATCGGGAGATGGAGATCGTGTCCTGGATCCGGAGCGGTACCCTCGTTCACGAAGATGACAAAGGCGTCACCGTCACCGCCCGGGCGGGGGACTTCCTCGCGCTCACCGCCGGATCCGGCATGGAGCATGCCGAGATCAACGGCGGCGACGAGCCGGTCGAGCTTATCCAGATCTGGGTGCTGCCAGACCGCGAGCATCTGTCCCCGTCTCTCGACCGCACGCATGTGGATCTGAGTGCGCCCACGCACGGCTGGGAGTCGGTCGTGACCGGGGAGGGACTCGGTGGGCGTCTCATCGCGCGGCAGGATGTGCGCATTGCCGTCGCCCGCGTAGAAGAGGGCGATCGCATCGACTTTGAGCCGCGCCCCCGACACCCGGTCTATATTCAGTGCCTCGGCGGGGCCGGACTTCTGAACGGCATCGCCCTGGAGGAGCGCGACGTGGCGCAGCTCCGAGGCGAGAGTCTGGTGAGCCTCCAGGCCACGGCGCCGGGAGAGTGGATCCTGATCGAGGTGCCGGAACTGTAGCATCGCGGCAGGACAATGCCCTCAGGCCGCGAATCGCGAACCGTGTCGATCGAAACCAGATCGCGCGAACGTGAGGGATGTCGGATGTTGGCCGAGGCGCTGGGACTGTGGAAGCGTTCCGTCGGGCAGACAGGTACCTGGACGGTGCTGGTCTGGATCGTGGCGTCAGGTGTCGTGGTGGCGGTCATGTTTGGTCTCGTGGCCGCGAGCGCATTTCAGTCCTATCGGTTTGCCCATCCGGGGTCCTACCCTTTTGCCAGTCCCTACATGCCGATGTCGCCGCTGTTCGGCGGCACGTCGCCCTTCAACACGACGCTGCCCCGTCCGTTCTTCTTCGCGCCCGGCGTCGTGCGCGCCCTCATCGCCCCGATGGCGCCGATGGCCCTCGTGTATCTGGCCCTGGTGCCCTTCCTGGCGGCCGGCATGTACGGCACGATCTCGCGGGCCGTCATGGGTGACCAGGTCAGCTGGGGCACGTTCTGGATCATGGCCCGCCGCCTTTACACGCGCGCCTGGGGGCTCCTGCTCTACACCTTCCTGTACATGATCGCGTTCGGCATCGTGGCCGGCGTCCTGTTCGCCGTTCTAAGAGCGTTCGCCATTGTGGTGATTGTCCTGGTTCCGATTTTCAGCATCCCCCTGTGGGTGCGATTGGCCGGTGCCCTCTTTATGGACGAAAGAGGCTTTGGCGCCAGTGTCGGGCACAGTTTCACGGGCGGGAACTACTGGGTCATTCTGGGGGGAGCGCTTTTGGGTGTGGTGGTGACCGGCGTCGGCATGATGGTCCTCTTTGTCCTGAGCCACCTGACCGCTATTTTCGCCATCGTGTACTTCCTTGCCGCCATCGCCCTCACCGTCGCTGCGCCCAGCTGGTTTCTCGCCCTTTACCGCGCCGCCACGCCCGTTTCCTGACGCCCTCCGGCCGTCTCCATTGACACGCCTCCCGGGAGCCGCTACAACCATGGCGGGCCGCGTCTTGCGCGGCGGGAGGAACAGATTTGGACGCGCGCCTGGATGAACCGATTGGCCGCCTGTACCGCCAGTACAACCGCCGACCCCACGGCGGTCCGGACGATCTCGTGCGCCATCCCGAGTGGACCGGCCGCATCCTCGACCGGCTGGGCCGGCCCGAGGACCACTTTCCCGTCATCATGGTCACGGGCTCCAAGGGCAAGGGGTCCACGGCCTTCTATCTGGCGCGCATTCTGGAGGCCCACGGTCTTTCGGTGGGATTTTTCTCCACGCCGCATCTGGTCGACAACCTTGAGCGCTTGCGGCTTGACGGCCGCGCCGTCTCGCCCGCGCGCTTCGTCCAGCTGTTCCGGACGCTGGAGCCGGTGCTGGACGCCGTCGAGCGGGAGCTGCCGGCCGGCCACTACATCGGGCCGGTCGGGCTTTTTGCCGCGCTGGCCGCGCTCTGGTACCGCGAGGAGGGTGTAGACGCGGCCGTGTTCGAAACGGGCCGCGGCGCCCGTTTCGATGACGTCGCCGAGCTTCATCACGTGGGCGCCGTCATTACAAGCGTGCTCCTGGAGCATCGTGAGGAGCTTGGCCCCACGCTCGACCGGGTGGCCTGGCACAAAGCCGGCATCGTGCGGCGGGAGACCGGATGGGCGGTGGTGGTTGACGACGCGAGACTCGGGGGCGTGCTGGCCCGGGAGGCCGCCGGCCGCGACATTCAGCTGGAACATGCCTGGCCGCTCTCAGACATCCGGGTCACCCCGGCGGGGACGGAGTTCACCACCCGCGCGGGCGGATCCGCCGAACGCTTCCGGGTCCCGGCGCTGGCACTGTTTGCGGCCGAGAACGCGCGCCGGGCGCTTGTGGCCGCGCACCGCTTCCTCGGGCCGCGCTTCTCCATGGAGAGGGCCCGGGCCGGCCTCGTCACGGCCCGCCTATACGGCCGTGCCGACCTCCTGGAAGGACAGCCGCCGATGCTGGTGGACGGCAGCATCCATCGCTTCTCGGTGCGCTCCCTCTTGCAGGGCCTGTCTTCGGCCCGGCTCTTGCGAGGCCGCATCGTGAGCATCGTGGGCGTGCCGGCCGACAAGGACTGGACCGGCGTGGCGGCACAGGTCTCTCCCCTGGGCGATCTCTTTTTCGCACCGGCGGAAAACCGCCGGCTCCACTTTCCCGTCGACCCCCATCTGGCGTTTCCCCAGAGCCGGAGCTTCCCGAACTTCCAAGAGGCATACCGGGCCGCACTGGAAAAGACGCCCGATATCATCCTGGTTCTCGGCACGCAGTCGCTGGTCGCAGACACCGCGCGCGTCCTCGACCTCGCACCCACGCTTCTGGACCTTGCCGCACCCCCGACCCCCGTCCCCACCTAAATCCGGCACTAACCGTGGCTGCATACGCGCGCGTGCCCGCGCGCGCTTCGGACATCCTGCTACAATGGGCGGAGATTTTGCGCGCGCGGAGGGATTTCATGCACGTTTCCGGCAGACTTTCCAAATTTAGATTCCGGGCCGGAGCCGCCCTGATAGTTCTTTTCGGGGCCGCTGTCCTCGCGGGCTGCGGAAGCCCCGCGCAGGCGGCGCCGAAGAAAGTGCTCCACTGGCCCCACCCGCCCGCGATGACCATAAACCAGAACGCTCACTACACCGCCATCGTGGCGACGAGTCTCGGCACGTTTGACATCAAGCTGTTTGCGAA
>JAJZYZ010000102.1 GCA_021797815.1 Bacillota bacterium | reverse complement strand
CGCCCCCCATCTGGGGCACGATGAAGCGGATGCGGGCATACCGCCGGAAGAAGCCGGTCAGGGTGAGGCGGGTGACGCATTCGGTGACCGCGTTGACGAAGCCGACCAATGACAGGAGATCGTGCTGAGCCAGATGTTCGCCGGATGCTTCCGGGACCATCGGGTGGAGCAGCACCCGCGCCTCGCGCTCATCGAGCCGGGCAAATATCGGCGCAAACGCGGCATCATCCAGGTCCCGCCGGCCGATCTGGGTCCCCAGAATGAAGCCCGACAGGGCGAGATCGTCCAGCGCCCGGTCGATTTCCGCCACCGCGTCGTCGCTGTCTATCGGCACGCTTGCCAGCCCCCGGATCTGATCGGGGTAGGTGTCGCGCCAGCGGGCCAGGTCGTCGTTCACCACCCGCGCCGCCCGGCCCTGTATGGCCGGCGGCAGCGGGTATAGATTCGGCACCGTAGTGGAGATGAAATGGACCCGCACATCCTGCTGGCGGGCGTCCTCGAAACGGGCGGCGATATCGTACGTCGCGGGGTGGAGCGTCACCACGCGCCAGCCGCGCCACGTGACGGAGGGATGTTCCGTTCCCGTCCGTTCAATCCGGTAGTCCCCTCCGTACTGCTCCAGGAGCGATAGATAGTCCCGGCTGTAGCAGTGCGTGTGCACATCCCAAAGGTCCGGCGGCGTCGTCAGCATGCGGCCCCCCCGCGCTGCCGGGTCACGCCTGGAGCCTGGCGATGACGGCGTCCGTAACCTCGGTCGTCCTGGCCTGTCCCCCGATGTCGGGTGTCTTGATCCCGTCCGCCAGGGTACTCTCCACGGCAGCCTCGATGGCGCGGCCCACCGCCGGATACCCGAGATGGTCAAGCAGCATGCGGGCGGTCAGGATCTGCCCGACCGGATTGGCGATGCCGCGGCCGACGATGTCAGGCGCCGAGCCATGCACCGGCTCGAACATCGAGGGACTGGTTCTCTCCGGGTTCAGGTTGGCGGCCGCGCCCATGCCGATACTGCCCGCGATGGCGGCCGCGATGTCGGTAAGAATGTCTCCGAACAGGTTTGAGCCAACCACGACGTCGAGACGATCCGGCGCCGTGATGAAGCGGGCCGCCAGCGCATCGACATGCACCAGATCCCGTTTCACGTCCGGGTACTCTTCACCCACCTCGTTGAACACCTCGTCCCAAAACGGCATCGAGAAGTTGATGCCGTTCGACTTGGTGGCGCCCGTGACGTGGCCCCGCCGGGTCCGGGCCAGATCAAATGCATAGCGGATGATGCGCTCCACGCCGAAGCGCGTGAAGACGGCGTTTTGCACCACGACTTCCTGCGGGGTGTGCGGACGGAGGCGTCCTCCCATGTTGGAGTACTCGCCTTCGGAGTTTTCGCGCACGACCACAAAGTCGATGTCGCCCACCCCGAAGCGGCGGAGCGGCCCCTCAACGCCTGGCCAGAGCCGGGTGGGGCGAAGGTTCACGTACTGATCAAACCCGCGCCGGATAGGAAGGAGGAGACCCCACAACGACACATGGTCCGGGACGGTGGGAGCCCCCACCGCCCCGAGAAAGATAGCGTCACAGCCGGAGAGGATGTCGAGTCCATCCTCCGGCATCATCACCCCGTGCGAGCGAAAGTAGTCGGAACCCCAATCAAACCACCGGTAGGAAAAATGCAGATCCGGCGCGAGCCCCGCCGCACGGTCCAAGACCCGGACCGCCTCGCTCACCACCTCGGGCCCGATGCCGTCCCCCGGAATGACCGCCACCTGTACCGTCGGCACGGCCCGCCTCCTTCGCCCCTCAGTAGGGAACCGGCCGGCCCCCTCCACCCAATCCGGAATGAGCCGGTCCTTCGGGACCGGCATTGCGAGCCGCGAGCGCCTGTCGCCCGAGCACGTCTCGAACGTGGCCTCACCGAGGTGCATCGCGGACGCAAGTCCAAAACGAGATGGCCGTCCGTAGAACGAAACATCCCGTCCTCGACAATCCCTTCACAGAGCCACGGCAACACTCATGACCGTTTGCTATCTGGAGCCTAACAGATTGAAAGCCGCTCAGCGGACACGGACCGTCCGAGAAGGCCGACGACGCCAACCAGGTCCGCCGGTGGACGGATCGCTCTCCCCCACGCTCACAGGATCCGCGTGGGGCAGGTTCGCGCATTGCATGCGTGACAGCTGGTAGGAATTGCATGATGGCTGTCGAACGGGATCTGCCAACAGGTGTTCGCGTCATGAAGTGTCCTATGAAGGGTCGCGGGACGGGGGACGCTGGTGCGCTGCGGGCTGTGCGGGCATGACAATGTGCCGGAAGCCATGGTGTGCGCGCGTTGCGACGCGTCGCTCATACGGGCGACCCCGCGCTGTGGCCGCTGCGGCCAGCGGCTCTACAATGTTGACGGGGTCTGTGTCGTCTGCGGATACCGGGCTCCCGGGTGGTTCGGCTACGATCTCGCAGGTCCCGGCTCACCACCCGCCAACGCGCGGTCCGAACCGATACCGTTTGGGAGAAGCGCGTGGCCTCGAGTCCGGGCGTACGCTCCCTACTTGGTCATTGTGGTCGTGGTGGTCCTGGTTGGCGTCTTGACCAGTATCCGTCTTCCACCTCCTGCGCCGGTGGTGAAGCTTGGCAGTCAGTGGAACCGCAAGACGTTTACCGTGTCCGACGTCGGCACCCGCTTTTCCACCTCGACCATCTACGCGCTGGTAATCTCCCGGGTCAAACTTACCTCGAGTCTTAAGATCGCGTTTCAACGGCAGGAGCAGGGCCAATGGGTTACCCTCGACGTTCTTCCCGATCCGGCGGCCGCCGGCCACCGGGAAACCGAGGTCACGGCTCTCTGCCAGATCCCGGGACTCTACCGGCTGGTCTTTTTGGATCGTTCCGGCGTTCTCAAGACGGCGGAGTTCACGTATGCGCCATAACAGGCTGTGCCGAGGGCCAGAAGACGTCGGCCGCATCTTGCGGCCTCGCCTCTCGCGCCGACAGCCCGATCTGCCCCGAGCGTGGTCGAACGGGCGCTCGCTGGTCCACTCGTGGCAAACGGAGGTGAGATGATGCCGTGGGCCAATCCCTTTCCTTATGAGGTCGGAGCCTTTGCGGCTCTCTTCGGCTATAACCGCTACGTGGCCCCAAAGCTAAGAGCGCGTAAGGCCCGGACACTGAACCTCCTCCAAGAGTCCGGCGACCACCAGGCCGTGGCGGCGCAGTATCGCCGTGCCGCCGACAGCGACCGGATCGACACCTTCCAGGAGCACAACCTGCTCGGCCTTGCGCTTTTATATGAACACGACCCCGTCCCGGCTCTGGCCCAATTCCGAACTGCGCTCGGCGGGGCGGTCGGTCCGAGCGTTTTTCCCATCCGCGACCACCTCATGCTGGCCCTCCTCCAGTGCCGGCAGTATTCGGAAGCCTATGATCTGCTGGAGCGGCAGCGCGCTCGGGGACGGGTGTTCGTGCTGCCTTATGTGCTGGTCATGCTGCTGGCCGGCCGGGACGAGGAGGCACGGACGTTCTTTGCCACCGCTCGGAAGGGCCTGGCACCTTCACATGTGTCGGCCATTGAGACGCTTCTCGACTTCTCACCGGAGAAACCGGAGAGTCTGGCGCCGGTGGAAGCCCTAGTCGACAATCCGAGCCTATGGTTGTTTCAGAGTTCCATCCGGGATCTGGCCCTCAAATTTGAAACCGACGTATTCATGACGCGGTTGGACCGCCATGAACAGCTCCTGGCGGACGGGCGGAGCCTCTTGCTTGACCTTGCCAGCGCCCCCGAGATATTCTCCGATCCCGTCGTACGGCTGACGCATCAGGTGCTGGGACGGGTGCTGCCGCGCTGGGAGCAGGGCGACGGCCGGGCCGGGCTGTTCGGCATGCTGCAGGGTATGGATCGGATCGTGGCGGCCATGACGGTCGACTCCGGCTTGAGCGATCGCCTCCGCATTTTCTGGGCCCACTTCTACGCGGCCTACTGGCGCACCCTGGACCCAGCCCTGTACGACCCCACCCGCGAGCGCACCTTCATCGGTCAGCTGATGCCCCCAGACGCGGAGTTGGTTGTGGCCGCCTCCAGCGGCCACTGGGCCTTCTACCGCCATCCGCCGAGCCGGCTCGGCCTGTCATGGTATCAAAGTCCTCAGCGGCCGGGCCCGCTCCTGTTCACCCTCCTGCCGTCGGAGGCGGCCGACGCGCTGTACCAGAACCTTGCTCCGCTGGTCGAGATGATAGGCGTGCATACCGGGCTTCGGACGGTGCTTGAGCCTGTGGCCGAGCGTGCCGTTCAGGGCGAGGAGCCGGTCAATCTGGCGCGACTCCGGGATGTGGGCTCCTCTGTCGAACCCGGCCTGCGAGAACCGTTGGAGGCTCTTATCACCCGCTACCAGAACCCCGACGGGAGATAGGAGTTCGGCGTAAGGGACCGCCGGTGCCGGTACGCCTCAACACGCCATAGGCCGCGATGCCTGCCAGGCCCGGATCGCCCGCGGCGGGATAGCCGGCACCATGAATCCGAAAACGCCAATCCAAGACGGAGCGGGGGTAAATGAGGGCCTGCCGCAAAGAATTCATGGGAGCGGGGCGGTAGTCCAGAGCCGGGCTCTCCGGGAAACGAAGACGGGGCCATCCGATGTCACGTCCTCGCCCCACTTCGTAGATGAACCCAACACCAGTCTGGAAGAAGGAACCGTCGACGGGAGCTTCGGGACTTGACCCCGGCGGTGTCCAACATCCTATCCTGCATTGGGTTCGCCGTGGACGGCGTCATCGGGCCGGACACGACCGATGGAGTCCGATACACCTAAGCCGCCGACGCGAGACGGATGTGGCGGGCCGGGATCCGATCATCCTTCCGATTCGCCTGAACCTGTCCCGCTGGAGCCCACTCCGTAAGGGGTGCAGCAGGCGCCTGCCGGCAGTCGTGACGGCATGGTAAGTTGGGGTATGAAACCTCATGCCAGTCTCCCATCACCGTTTCACATCGTGGACCTCGAACCGACTCAGTCGGAGCGGATCGAGGCCGTAGCGGCGATGCTGGTGGACGAATTCAAGGAGCATCACCCGAAAGGGTGGCCAACGCTCGCCGATGCCCGAGAAGAGGTGCAGGAAGCCTTCGGGCCCGGGCGTGTGCACCGAGTTGCCGTGTCATCCGAAGGTGCCGTGCTCGGATTTATCGGCGCCATCCCTACTTATCATGGGAGGCTCTGGGAGCTTCATCCGCTGGTAGTGGCCGCCGCCTTACAGGGACAGGGCGTAGGGTCGGCCCTCGTGCGTGATCTCGAACGTCTGGGCCAGGAGCAGGGCATCATCGCCATCACGCTGGGAACGGACGATGAGGACAACCAGACGAGTCTCGGCGGGTGTGACCTCTACCCGGACGTGCTGGCGCACCTGCAGTCCATCCGGAATCTGAACCGGCATCCCTACGAGTTCTACCAGAAATTAGGCTACGCCCTCATCGGCGCCATTCCCGACGCGAACGGTGCCGGTCGCCCCGATATCCTCATGGCCAAGCGCCTTCGCTAGACCGCCCACCGGACTGACGGAAGTGGCGTTCACCGAGCGCTTCCCCTGGCGTCATTCTGGAGAGATCTCCGTGCGCCTACCGCCTGCACCCGCCGTGTGTGGGGGGCGGCTTTTTGAAAATCGCCCAGTTGCCGCGATAGGGCGGCGCGCGACCGATGGCGACGGCTATGAACAGGGGCGGCCAAGCGGATAGCCCAAGATGGCAAGCCACGGCCTTCTGGGCACAGATGGGGTGGTGCGCGACCTTCTCGAAACTCTGTGGGAGACGGCCACGCCGCACGGAGGGCACCG
>JAJZYZ010000031.1 GCA_021797815.1 Bacillota bacterium | reverse complement strand
ACCCGATCCGTCCGGGCACCCCTGGCCCCCGTGGTCCGGGGGTGCCGCCATTTCTGTGAGCCGATCCACATGGCTCACTGAGCGCGCCGGTGAGCACCGGTGCCGACATTTAACGTGAGCCTCAACATCAGCCGGTCGGTGAGGCGCCGAAGGATCCCCCCGTCGGTACGGGTGGCTTCGGGCCACCATCCGCGCGGGCGGGGGGTGCATGGGACCGCTTGCCCCCGGCTCCTTATCGGCGTGAAGGGCGGCCCAGCACGAACAGCCTGAGTCACGCGGCGGCCGGGGGGAGACCTCGGCCCCCGCGTGCCGATAGCGACTGCACGATGGAGCGGCAACGGCCGTAGGCTGTGGTGAGAAAAATCCGTCAGACGGCACAGCGGCGCATCCTCGCGGCGCGGGATCTTTTATTGCGCCCGCTGCCCAGAGCCGTGCATGAACGGGTGACGCCATGTTCGCGGGCGCGTCAGACACCGGCGTTTCGCACACGACGTCGAGCGGGACGTCCTCTATGCCATCGTCCTTCGGAGGCCCGCATAGGCTGTGCGCATGCGCCGCCCTTCGTTCGTTCGATGGAGGGCCGGCGACCATGACCGCTCGCGGCTTTGCGCGGAAGCCCCCACGGCCCCGTGGCGCGGGCGTCTTAAGAGGCGCCATGCTCCGCCCTGGACGCTGGACAGGCCGGTGGGCACTCGATAGGATGGGCGGGGGTTTGTGATGGACAGACGCCTTGCCTGGATTCTGACCGGCGGCTACGAGGGCCACCAGCCCGGACGCGTGGCCGAGATTTTGGCAGATGCACTGCAGGCGCATGAGTTCGATGTCCGCATCGTGACCACGCTTGACGCCCTCAGCCATCCCGCGGACCTCCGCCCGGTCGATCTCATGGTGCCCAACTGGACGATGGGCACGATCCCGCCGGATGCCCTGGAAGCCTGGCTCACAGCCGTGCGCGAGGCCGGAACAGGGGTTGCGGGCATTCACGGAGGCATGGCCGACGCCTTTCGATCCGAGCCTGATTATCACGAGATGGTCGGGGGTCAGTGGGTCGCGCACCCCGGAGGCGACGGCGTGACGTATGACGTCCACATCGCAAGACAGCACCCCCTGGCCGCGGGGCTCCAGGACTTCACGGTCACCAGCGAACAGTATTATCTTCATGTGGACCCCGGACTCGACGTACTGGCCACCACCAGCTTCGGGCCAGTGGTCATGCCGGTCGCCTGGACCAAGGCGTACGGGCGCGGTCGTGTTTTTTACTGCGCCGTGGGGCACCGGCCAGAGCTGTTGGAGCGCGACGACATCCGGGCCCTGCTCCTGCGCGGCTTCACATGGGCCGCGCGGACCCCGGACGAGCGCACGCCATGAGAATCGGCGTCATCGGGGCGGGGGCCATCAGTCCCCTCTATCTTCGGTATCTGACCCGGCGGGATGACGTGACGGTGGCCGCTATCGCCGATCTCAACCTGGAGCGGGCGGCCTCACGTGCCCGGGAGTTTTCGTTGTCCGCGGGGCTGACGCCGGCGGCCCTTTTGGCACGTGGGGACATCGACCTGGTCCTGAACCTGACGACGCCGGCCGCCCATGCGGCCGTTAGCGCCGCGGCGCTCCACGCCGGGAAACACGTCTACAGTGAGAAGCCGCTTGCGATTTCCCCCACCGACGGAGCACGGCTCGTGAGCCAGGCTGCCGCGGCGGGACGCCATCTGGCCTGCGCGCCTGATACGATCCTCGGAAGCGGGATCCAGACCGCCATTCAGGCGCTCGATGCCGGCGTCATCGGGCGTCCGGTGGGCGTGACGCTGGCCTTTCTCAATCATGGGCATGAGCACTGGCATCCCGACCCGGCGTTCTACTATCAGCCGGGGGGCGGACCGGTGTTGGACATGGGGCCGTACTACGTCACGGCCCTGGTCTCCCTGCTGGGTCCCGTGACGCGGGTGGTCAGCCTGGCTGCCCAAACGTTCGCCCGACGGATCGTGACAAGTCCGGCGCGCGCGGGGGAGGAAATCGTGGTCGGCGTCCCGACTCACGTAGTCGGCCTCCTGGAGACCGCGGCGAAGGTTCCCGTCCAGGTCACCATGAGCTTTGATGTCTGGCATCACACCCTCCCGCACCTGGAGATTTACGGTACGGAGGGCACGCTTGAGGTCCCCGACCCCAACACCTTCGGCGGCCCGGTACGCGTGCGTCGCGCGGACGAGGCGGCCGCGCGCGAGCTTCCGCTTCGACCCGACCTCCCCCAGGAGCAGGCTCGCGGGGTCGGCGTAGTCGATCTCGTGCACGCCGTACGGGAGGGACGGCCTGGAAGGCTCGACGGCGTACTCGGCGCCCATGTCCTGGACGTGCTGGCGGCCCTCGCCCGGGGCGGGGACACGGTCATCACCTCCACGGTAAGCCGCCCGCTCCCCGTCGGGACCAGCTAGCCCGAATCGCTCCGCACCCCGTCGCAACGGTTCGCCCAAAGGCGATGAGGGGTGGGCGGCGGATGCCAGGCTCCCGCGCTGATACCGTTCCTCCTTGCCGCGGGTGCGCGAAGCGGGATCCGGCCCGCGCGGGCGGGGAGGCTCGCGCTGCCATCCCCAAGGCGGAGATACAAGCGTCTGTTTCCGATGCACCACGTCGGCACCCGGTTCTATATCGGGCCCGTCTGTTCCGTACGAGGCCCCGATAACGCGGATCCCCATCCCGCACCGTCCCTGGGCGTTCAAGCCCTGGAGATGGCACGGGTCCAGCCTTCGGTCGTCCGTGGGGACGGCGCGGCGCCTCCTCGGCCCGGCTTCGTTTTAAACTGCCATTTGACGTGACGTCCCGTCTGGGTCAAGGACGCGCCCTCGGCGGACGTTGCCGCCCGGAGCGCGGGGGGCCATACTCTACGGCATGAACGCCACGGAGTTCCTTGAGCCGGATGTGCGGGCCGACGGTGCACCTGCCTGCCCGTACGAGCCTTTGATGGGATCCTGGGATGTCCGATCTCGCTCGTTTGGACGCGACGGGACAATTGAAGAGGTCGAGGGTGAGTGGCACTTCAGCTGGATTCTCGGTGGCTGGGGTGTTCAGGACGTCCTCTTCATGAAAGGTGCACCGGTGAGCGAACGGGGGACGTCCATCCGGTGCTACGACCGCGAGGCGCGCCTCTGGAGAGTCGTCTGGCTGATGCCGAAGGGGGACGAGTTCGTTACGCTCCACGCGAACTCCGATGCCGGCGAGATTGTTCAGGAAGGCGATTCGATGGACGGAGAGTCGCGTCAGCGATGGATAATCTCTGAGATTCAGGCCACGAGTTTCCTGTGGCGAGGCGAGAGCTCGACTGACGGAGGCGTGAGCTGGCAACTGGACCAGGAGATGCGCGCAACGCGGCGACAACTCCAGGGATTCTGACCGCGTCTGATGATCGATGCAGGCAGACGTCCGAGATGGCCGGGGTCGACCCGCGACGGGCGTGAGCTTTCGGTGCACGCCGCGAGAACGGATCTCCAGCACTTTTCTCACGGCCTGGCCACGGCCTCCTTCCCGACCGGCCGGGACCTCGCGGTTGGAGTGGGCGTCTCGATCCGCATGACGCTGCTGCCGGGCTCGCCACTGACCGGCGGCACTCAGGTTGTCGCACAGTCGGCACGCGGCCGGCGCCCCACGGGTCGCGACCCATGGCCTGAACGAGTTCAAAATATCCGGGTGCGAAGACCAGGCCGTGGCCGTCGACGCCGCATTCACGAGTGAGCTCCCCAAAGCCGTCGTGGGTCTGTTGGGCGTTCGGCTGGCCTTCCTCAATCAAGGGCATGACGACCACACCCCGGCCCGGCGTTCAACTACCAGTCGTAGGGCGGACAGGTCACGCGTATCTTCACCGCGTGGCGGTGCCAAAAGCCTGGCGCTGCCGTCATCCTTCCGTACTGAACCCCTTCCTCCGCCCGCGCCAAGTGGGACAAGTGCCGATACCCGAGACCTCTCGTGGCGCGCAGGGCCGTCTCGGCCGTCTTATCCACATGGCTGAACGCGGGCAACCCATAATTAAAGAGGCGTGGGCGCGACACAGGCGGGCCGCGGCCGCGAAAACGATATTCGGCGATGGCGATATGGTGGAGTACGTTCTCCTTCGCGCCGCCACGACAGGTCGCGGATAATCCCGGAGCGGGGTCCAGCGACGGCAATCCGCCCCATCGGTCGTCCGTGACCGGTCCCGGGTCGAGATGCGGCCGCGGGAGACCACGCGTGTACGCGCCATCGGCGGCTTCCGGTGCCCCCGGTCGTTATCCGGAGAGATGTCAGCCAAGGAGCCAAGCGTAAGCGCCTGTCCGCTCCGGCGAGAGCAAGACCGGCAAGCCGCCACACGGACCGCGCAGACGATCCCGGCCATCCCGGATCGCGAGGTGAAGGAGGCCCGCACTCCCTACCTGTGCCGCTTCATCGCTTCAAACAGAAGGGCGCGGCCCATCACCTGAACGTGCATCCCGACACGCCTATCGGCCCCACGGCCGCAGCGCGCGCAGCGGACCTGCGCCAGCGCGACGACCGAGGAGCCTGGCCGGGGCCGCTCCACCAGCACGCGGGATCCGGAAGCCATCGCGCTGCGGGAACGGTTTCGACAACGGGTCCACCACGGGTGCTCCGGCCACCGCCAGGCGACCTTCAAGGGAACACGTAAAACCTCGGCGGGGACCCGTGACGCCTACGCTTGACCGCGGCCGGCCGTTTTACGATCGGGAGCGGCACGGACGAACCCTAAAGGAGTGGAGTCCACCCGCAAGCGGCCGGGCTTACGGCGCATTGGCCTCACTTGAGCGTCCACGACCTGCAGCCGTCCATCGCCATCTCGCATCGGCGCCATGCTCGCCCGACGCCCAGAACGTTCGCACCAGCTGGCGGTCTGCCCACGATGGGGCCGATTCCGCGCGCCCTTCCTCAGCCGAGGACCGCCCCCGTGTCCGCTGATCCGACCATGTCCCGGTATCGCCGCAGATACCCGCGGCTGACCCTTGCCATTGGGGGTTCCCACCCGGCGCGTCGTTCGGCCAACTCGTCCTCACTGACTCCAAGAGTGATGCGGCGAGCCGCGATATCAATCTCGATGCGGTCGCCATTCCGAACCAGGGCCAGGGGCCCACCCGCCGCCGCCTCTGGGGCGATATGTCCGACCGAGATTCCACGCGTACCCCCGGAAAAGCGACCGTCTGTGATGAGGGCCACGTCGCGCCCCAGCCCCATGCCCTGGATGGCGGCCGTCGGAGCCAGCATCTCCGGCATCCCGGGTCCGCCGCGGGGACCCTCGTTGCGAATCACGACCACGTCCCCGGCCCGGACCTGTCCGGTACGGATACCTTCGGCGGCCTCAGCTTCGGAGTCGAAGACCACGGCGGGCCCGGTGTGACCGCCCATGTCCTGCAGGCCCGCCGTCTTCACTATCGATCCCAGGGGAGCCAGGTTGCCCGTGAGCACGGCCAGTCCGCCGGTTTCGCTGTAGGGCGCCTCGAGGGGCCGGATAACGTCCGCGTCGCCCACGCGGACTCCGGCCACCATCTCACCCAGGGAAACGCCCGCAACCGTACCGGCTTCCAGGTGCAGAAGGCCGGGACGGCGCGCCAATTCGGCCAGGATGGCCGGGATCCCACCTGCTCGGTGAACGTCTTCCATATGCCACGACGACGAAGGCGCCACACGGCAGATGTTCGGGACGCGGCGGGAGAGCTCATCGATCCGCTCGAGCGAATAGGGCACCCCGGCCTCCTGCGCCATCGCCAGGCCGTGCAGAACGGTGTTGGTCGATCCCCCCATGGCCAGGTCCAGCGCAAATGCGTTGTCAAAAGACGCCTGTGTGACCAGGTCGAGCGCCTTCATGTCATGGGCCACCAACTCGAGCAGGGATTCGGCCGCACGCCGCGCCAGCTCATCCCGCTCTGGCGTGTCTGCCAGGATGGTGCCGTTGCCAGGCAAAGCCAATCCCAGGGCCTCCGTCAGGCAGTTCATGGAATTTGCGGTGAACATCCCGGAACAGGATCCGCAACTGGGACATGCCAGGCGTTCCAGTTCGAGAAGTTCCGCGGACCCCATACGCCCACTCCGGAAGGCCCCCACTCCTTCGAAGACACTGACGAGGTCGATGGCCCGTCCATCGGGCAGTCGCCCGGCTGCCATGGGCCCGCCGCTCACAAAAACAGTGGGGATGTTGACGCGAAGCGCTCCCATCAGCATCCCGGGAGTGATCTTGTCGCAGTTGGGAATGCAGATGAGTCCGTCAAAGGCATGCGCCGTGACCATGGTCTCCAGCGCATCGGCGATAAGCTCGCGGCTCGGAAGCGAGTAACGCATGCCGGCGTGGCCCATGGCGATCCCGTCATCCACCCCGATCGTATGAAACATGAAGGGAACGCCGCCAGCGGCCTCCACTGCCTGGCGGACCACTTCTCCGAACCGCATCAGGTGACGATGGCCGGGGATAATGTCCACATAGGAGTTGCAGATGGCAATAAAAGGCTTGCCGAAGTCTTGCTCACTAACTCCGGCGGCGCGGAGAAGCGCACGGTGCGGGGCCCGGTCGGGGCCGGCTTTGATCGTGTCAGAACGCATGGTCACCTTCGTCACCTCCACACGGTATCCTGGGCCGCCGGCTCTTCAGTCGGCGGCTCTCCGAGAATCATTTCGTCGAGGGCCCGACCCGCCGGTACCATGGGAAACACATTCTCCTGGGCCGAGACCCTAACGTCCAGCAGTGCCGGCCCATCCTGTCCGTTGAGCGCCTGCAGTGCGTCCCGCAGGCCCTGTCTGGTGTCCACCCGGCGGCCATACCAGCCGTAGGCACCGGCCAGAGCTTCCCAATCCGGCAGCTGGCCCATGTCGACCGCCGAATACCGGGCCTGGTGGAACAGCTCCTGCCACTGCCGGATCATACCGAGACTGTTGTTGTTGACCACCACCACCCGGACCGCCAGCCCGTAGTTCTTGGCCGTGGCCATTTCCTGCAAATTCATCTGCAGACTCCCGTCGCCGGTAATGAGCCAGACGGGCCGGTCCGGACGCGCCAACGCCGCGCCGAGGGCCGCGGGAAGCCCGTACCCCATCGTCCCCAGTCCGCCCGACGTCAACCACTGCCGCGGCTCCTGAACCGGGTTCAGCAACGCGGTCCACATCTGGTGCTGACCCACATCGGTGGCCACCAGGGCATCTGGCCCGGCAGCCTGGCAGACGGCCTGTATGACCCCCTGCGGGCGGAGCGGGTGGACGCCGTCTCCGCCAAGCGCCATCGGCGTGGTGATGCCCCACCCCTGGCTCTTCTGCCAGGCCCGAATGTCTGTCCACCAGTCGCGGTAACGGGAGTCGTCCCATATGAGACCGCCACCCGTGAGGGCGCCCATGAGCCGCGGCAGCGTGTCCGCCAGGTCTCCGACCACGGCCAGATCGGCGCGCACGCACTTACCCACCTCAGCCGGGTCGATTTCCAGATGGATGATGCGGGCCCGGGGGGCGAACCGCTGGCGCGGTCCGGTGACACGGTCATCGAAGCGGAGGCCGAGTCCGATGACTACATCCGCGTTGGCGGTCGCGCGATTGGCCGCGTACGTACCGTGCATGCCCACGAGACCCAGGTGGCGGGGGTGGTCGCCGGCTATCGCCCCCAATCCCATCAGAGTCGAGGCGACGGGGATGCCGGTCTGTGCGATGAGCGCCCGCAGGGCCGGCCACGCTCCCCCGCTGATAAGGCCGCCCCCGGCCAGCACCAGCGGCCGGGAGGCGGTCGAGATCATACGCGCAGCTTCCGCCACAATCTCATGGTCAGCGGGCGGCACCACCCTCAGCCGGGGACGGCCGGACTGGTGCTCTGTCACCTTCGCCAGCAGAACGTCCTTCGGCACGTCTATCAGGACCGGGCCGGGACGACCGCTTCGCGCGATGGTGAACGCCTCCCGGACCGCATCGGCCACCGCTTCGGGTCCGTCGACAAATCGGTTGTGCTTGGTCACGGCCCGCGTCACACCCAGCACATCGGTCTCCTGAAAGGCGTCCGTGCCTACCAGCGGCCGTGCGACCTGGCCGGTCACGGCCACAAGCGGGATGGAGTCCATGTACGCAGTAGCCAGACCCGTAACCAGGTTGGTGGCCCCGGGACCGGAAGTCGCGAGGCACACGCCCACCTGGCCCGAGGCACGGGCATATCCATCGGCGGCATGCACGGCCGCCTGTTCGTGGCGGACCAGAACATGGCGCAGGGGCGCGTCGAACAGAGCATCATACAATGGCAGCACGGCGCCGCCTGGATAACCGAAGACAACTTCGACGCCTTCTTGTGCAAGACAGTCCAGCAGCAGCTGAGCTCCGTTCACCCGTGTCCCCCTTTCTTGATCGGTGGTGGCCGCTACGTCAGGGCCACCTGGCTTCGGGCTCGAAAGCGCTGCGCGGTCCTCTCCCCGAATGCTCGCGTGCCCAGGCCCGCATCCTCCAGCAGCACGTCATCCACCGACTCTGCCAGGAATTGCCCCAAGTCGGGAGCGCCGAATGCGTAGCGGCAGGCCAGAGCAAAGGACAAGATGGCACCCGCCGGTATGGCCACGTCCTGGCCCGCCAGATCCGGTGCCGATCCATGGACGGGCTCGAACAGCCCAGGCCCCGCGGCACCCAGACTCGCCGATGCCAGGGCGCCAAATTGGCCGACGATGCCGCCCAGCAGATCGCTCAGAATGTCGCCGAAGAGGTTCTCGGTCAGCAGCACGTCGTAGTCCTCCGGATGCTGCACCAGGTGGACAGTGGTGCTGTCCACGAGCTGATGGTCCAGACTGACGTCCCGATACTCCGCCGCTACTTCCGTGACCACCTCCCGCCATAACCGCGAACAGGCCAGAACGTTGGCCTTGTCCACGGAGGTGACTCGTCCACGCCGTTTCCGTGCCGCGGCGAAAGCCACGAGCGCCACGCGGCGAATCTCCTCCTCGTCGTAGGCCATCGTGTCAAGCGCCGCACGGCGTCCGTCCTGGCCCACCCACCGGCGGCGCGGCTCCCCGAAGTAGAGACCGCCGGTCAGCTCGCGCACGAGCAGCACGTCGAACCGGCCGGTGACGTCGGCCCGGAGCGGTGAGTGTGCGCCGGGGAGCATCCGGGCCGGGCGCAGGTTGGCATACACACCGAGGGCCCGCCGCAGGCTCAAGAGTCCCGACTCCGGCCGCCGCTCCGGCTCCAGCCGGTCCCAGGCCGGCCCGCCCACCGCGCCCAGCAAGACAGCATCCGCCGAACGTGCCTGTCGCAGGGTCTCCTCCGGCAGCGGGGTCCCGTACCTATCCACTGCCGCCCCGCCGATGAAGGCTTCCTGGACGTCTATCCGACGGCCGCTTCGGCTCTCAAGCTCCCACGAGACGCGTTCCAGCACCGGCCGCACGGCGGCAAGGACCTCGGGGCCAATGCCATCGCCGGGGAGAAGCAGCAGCCGCCATGGTCTCTGCCCCATCACGTGGTCCCCCCGTTCCCCATGTTCCCCACGTGCTCCCGGGCCAATTCCTGCGTCAGGCGCGCCATGAGCCCCCCCGCGTCCAACAACTCCTGCATGAACGGCGGAAGCGGCCGGATGGCGTACTGCTCGCCGCGCGTCCGGTTCAAGACCATCCCTTTCCCGGCCTCCACCTCAATCTCGTCACCCATGCTGATGCCAGCCGCAGCCTCCGGCGACTCGTACACCGGCAGCCCGATATTGATGGCGTTACGAAAGAAGATGCGGGCAAACGAAACCGCGATGACGCAGGGGACGCCCGCTCCCTTAATGGCGAGAGGAGCGTGCTCGCGCGAGCTGCCGCACCCGAAGTTGCGCCCACCCACGATGATGTCGCCAGGCTTGTGACCGGTGGGGAACGCCGGGTCGAGATTCTCCAGGCAGTGCGGACCGAGCTGATTCGGGTCGCCGGTCACCAGATAGCGGGCCGGGATGATGACATCCGTGTCCACGTTGTCTCCGTACTTCCACGCGCGCCCCATCACGCCACCTCCTCGCCCAGGATCTCCGCCGGGTGCGTGATGCGTCCGGTCACCGCGGACGCGGCCGCGACGGCCGGACTGGCCAGATACACTTCCGCCCCCGGATCGCCCATGCGCCCGACATAATTGCGGTTGGACGTGGACAGGCACCGTTCCCCCGCGCCCAGCACCCCCGTGTGACCACCGAGGCACGGCCCGCAGGTGGCGGCACTGACCATCGCGCCTGCCTGCACGAATACCTCTATCAGGCCTTCCTGCAGCGCCTGCAGGTACACATCCTGGGTGGCAGGGATCACGATCAGGCGCAGATTCGGCGCCACCCGCCGTCCCTGGAGAAGGCGAGCTGCAATCCTGAGGTCCGTGAGCCGGCCGTTGGTGCAGCTGCCGATGAAGACCTGATCCAGGGGGACGTCTCCCACGTCGCTCAGCGGACGCGTCTTCGATGGCAGGGAGGGAAACGCCACCTGCGGTTCCAACCGGCTCACGTCGACGTCTATGCGGGCGACGTAGGCAGCGTCAGGGTCGGGTGTCAGGAAGTGCGGCGTCCGCAGCGCCCGGTCGCGCTCATACGCCTCGGTGATGGCGTCGGGGAGCACGAGGCCCACTTTACCGCCCGCCTCGATGGTCATATTGGACATCGTGAGCCGATCTTCCATGGGCAGCTGTCCCACAGCATCGCCACTGAACTCCATCGACCGATACAGCGCGCCGTCGTCCCCTATCAGATGGATGGTGTGGAGGATAAAGTCCTTGCCGGTCACCCACGGCTGACGCTGGCCGTGATACATGAACGACATGGTCTCAGGAACCTTGAACCAGGTGCGCCCCGTAGCCATGGCGTATGCCAGGTCGGTGCTCCCCACCCCGGTCGCGAAGGCGCCCAGCGCTCCGTACGTACAGGTGTGGGAGTCGGCGCCGACCACAATATCGCCAGACACCACGATGCCTCGCTCCGGCAGGAGCGTGTGCTCGATGCCGCCCGTCCCTTCCGGATAGTAATGGCGGAGGTTATGGGCCAACGCGAAGCGGCGCATGATCGACGTCTGGTTAGCGGAACTCGCATCGCGCGCTGGCACGAAGTGACTCGCGACGAGCGCCACACGGTCGGGGTCAAACACACGCGTCGCGCCAGCTGCCTCGAAGGCATGGATGGCCACCGGAGCTGTGATGTCGTTGCCCATCACCAGATCCACCGGAACTTCGACCAGTTCTCCCGCCTCTACGGGCCGTCCCAGTTTGGCCGCCAGGAGCTTCTCGGCCAGGGTCATCCCCATCTATCCCACCTCCGTTATGGTTGCCTGTGCCATCCAGCGCTGGGCACGATTAAGGGCCGCGAGATAGGACAGCGCGCTCGCCTCCAGCACGTCGGTAGAGACCCCGTGGCCCCCGACCACGCGGTCCCCGACCCGCACCTGGCACGACACTTCGCCCTGGGCATCGCTGCCTTCGCTGACGGAGTGGAGCGCGTATTGCAAGAGGGTTCCGGATATTCCGGTGGCGCGGCTAAGCGCCTGGCAGATTGCATCCACCGGCCCGTCGCCCACGGCGGCCTCTCGCACCGATTCCCCCGGCGCTCGCCGGATCGTTACCATGGCCGTGGCCAGTCCGCCCCCGATACTGGAGACGTGAAAAGACTCCAGGGCGAAGGCGTCGTCAACCCCGAGCAGACCATCCTCGGCCAGAGCGCGCACATCGTCGTCCGTGACTTCCTTCTTACGGTCGGTGAGGTCCTTGAAGCGGCGAAACAGATCCTCCTGGGCGGCCTCGTCAAGGGTGTAGCCCAGTGCCTGCAGATGGACCCGCAAGGCGTGGCGCCCTGAGTGCTTGCCCAGTACCAGGGTGTTGGGAGAGACGCCGACATCCTCCGGCCGCATGATTTCGTAGGTGGTGCGTTCCTTCAAGACGCCGTCCTGGTGGATCCCGGACTCGTGCTCGAACGCGTTTCGTCCAACAATGGCCTTGTTGGGCTGCACGGGCATCCCCGTGAGGCGGCTCACGAGGCGGCTCACCGGGCCGATGACTTCCGTGCGCAGACCCGTCTCGAGTCCGAGTGCGGCTCCCCGGGTCGCGATCACCATCGCCACCTCTTCCAAGGCGGTATTGCCCGCTCGCTCTCCGATGCCGTTCACGGCCACCTCCGCCTGGTCGGCCCCGGCCAGGAGACCGGCCAGGGTGTTGGCCGTGGCCAGGCCCAGGTCGTTGTGGCAGTGCACCGACACCCGCACCTTCTCAATGCCGCGGACCGTCCCGCGGATATGGCGGATGAGAGCGCCGAATTCATCCGGAGTGGCGTAGCCGACGGTGTCGGGGACGTTCACCACCGTGGCTCCCGCGTCGATGGCGGCTTCGAGGAGCCTTTGGACCAGGGCGGGATCTGACCGCATGGCGTCTTGCCCGGAGAACTCCACGTCGTCCACATAGCGACGGGCAAGCCGCACGGCGGCGATGCTTTGCTCGATCACCTCGTCCTCGCTCTTTCGCAGCATGTACTGGAGATGGACGGCCGAGGATGAAGTGAACACATGGATACGCGGATGGCGCGCCCCTTCCAGCGCTGCCGCCGCGCGGACGATGTCGTCATCCTTCGTGCGCGCCAGAGCGGCCACCGTGGCTGTCGTCATCCCGACCGCGATGCGGTGGACGGCCTCGAAGTCACCGGCCGAGCTGTTTGGGAAGCCAGCCTCGATCACGTCCACTCCCATCTCTTCCAGGTGGGCCGCAATCTCGCGCTTCTCGACGGGCAGCAGGTTGACCCCCGGCGACTGTTCCCCGTCGCGCAGTGTCGTGTCAAAAACGGTAATCCGTCTCATGACTTCACCTCACCGCTGGAAGAGGAGCGGCCGGCGTTCAGCCAGGCCATCATGGCGCGGAGCCGACGCCCCACTTCCTCGATGGGGTGGGCGGCGGCACGCGCCTTCAACCGCTGGTAGACAGGCCGTCCGGCCTGGTTCTCCTGAATCCAGTCCCGTGCGAAGCGTCCGTTCTGGATGTCCTCGAGAATGCGGCGCATGTTATCCCGCACGGCCTCGTCCACCACCGCCGGGCCCCGCGTCAGGGCGCCGTACTCGGCCGTGTCGGAGATGGAGTAGCGCATGTAGGACATGCCGTCCTGGTACATGAGGTCCACGATCAACTTGAGTTCGTGCAGGCACTCGAAGTACGCGATCTCAGGCTGATAGCCCGCTCCGACCAGCGTCTCGAATCCGAGCTCCACGAGGCGGGTCACCCCGCCGCACAGCACGGCCTGCTCCCCGAACAGGTCCGACTCGGTCTCCTCGGCAAACGTGGTTTCGATCACACCGGCGCGGGTGCAACCGATGCCCCAGGCGAGAGCCAGCGCCACGTCCCGGGCCTGTCCAGTCGCATCTTGGTGCACCGCCATCAGGCCCGGCACTCCCTGCCCGTCCTGGAACAGGCGCCGGAAGGCGTGGCCGGGAGCCTTCGGGGCCACCATGATCACGTCCACCCCGGGTGGGGGCGGTATCTGTCCGTAGTGGATGTTAAATCCATGCGAGAAGGCGAGAGCCGCTCCCGGCGCCAGGCCCGGGGCGATGGCGTCCCGGAACAGGGCCGTTTGATGCTCATCCGGCACCAGGACGTGGACGATGTCCGCGTCCTGAACCGCTTCGGCGACAGCGAGAACAGCAAATCCATCATCGCGCGCCTGGTCCGCCGACCGGCCTGGTCTGGCTCCAATCACGACGTGCACGCCGTTGTCGCGAAGGTTCTGGGCCTGTGCGTGACCCTGGCTGCCGTAACCCAGCACGGCCACTCGCTTTCCCCGAATCAGGGACGCATCCGCGTCGTGGTCATAGTACATGTGTGCCATGTGACGTCCTCCTCACAGTGGGAATAGTGGGGCGAGACCGGAAGCGGCGGCAGTCCTGCCGCCACGGGGACGCAAGATTCGGGAAGCAGATGCACGTGCGTGCGCTGGACCGCGTCCACATTGAGTGCCGACAGCGCCTGGAGTGCGTCCGCAACGGCTGCTGGAGACCCGCTGAGGGCCACAACCACATGCTCGGGAGTGGCCGCCGCCTCCTCGAGAGCGATGCCGCGCACCAGCTCTCGGAGAGCGGCACGGTCCGCCTCCGGACATCGGATCCGGACCAGGGCGAGCTCCCGCTCGACACCCTCATCCGTCCGGTCCAGCGGATCGAGAGCGAGCCCGTACACGTTCTCCCCCCGTCCTACCTGGTGGGCAACACGCATGGCATCCGTACCGGAGGCACTATCAAACCGGAGTGTGAGGCAGACTACTCCGTGTGACCGGTCCGCCTCGGCATGGAGGCAGGCCGGCTTGATGCGGCGCCGGGAAAACACCAGGAGCACGCGGTCCAGTGTCCCCGGTTCGTCCGCCATCCAGACTGTCATCTGAAACTCCACCGCGTCCTCCTCTCCGATACGGCAACGACGGTAATAAAAAACCGCGCCCCCAGGGGCGCGGTGCGCGGTCCCACCCTGTTTCGGCGCATCCCTGCGCCCTCATTGCCATAACGGACCTTCGTCGGTCCGGCGCGGCCTACACCATTCAGCCGCGCAACTTGGGGAAGAGTGCGCCGGTCACCTCGGGGTCGGCTTACACCAGTTCCGACTCGCTTGTCCCGATTCTGGACCGACGGCGTCCCGTCATCGTCGTTTCGTCTATGAACTTCTGCCTGCCCCGCGTCAGTCGTACGCGGCCATCACCCAGTCCTGATGAGCGGGATCATCGCCGCGGACGGCCCGAAAGAACATCTCCTGCAGATGTTCGACCAGGGGTCCTCGCCGGCCGGACCCGACCGTCCGCCCGTCAATTTCGGTGACAGGCGCAATCTGAGCGCCGGTTCCGGTCAGGAACACCTCGTCGGCCACGTACAGCTCCGTCCGGTCAATGAGGCGCTCCTCGACCGGAATGCCGTTCTCCTTCGCCAGGTCCATCACGATCGAGCGGGTGATGCCCTCCAGAATGTCGGCGGTGACCGGCGGAGTGATGAGAGTTCCCCGCCGCGCGATGAACAGATTGGATCCGGCTCCCTCACTCACGTGCCCGTCGCTGCCCAGGAGAATGGCCTCGTCGTACCCCTTTTCGTGCGCGTCGTCGGAGGCGAGTGCCATGTTCACGTACGATCCCGTGAGCTTCGACCGGGCAGGGATGGCGTTGTCACTCACACGCGCCCACGCCGAAACCATGGCGCGGAGCCCTCCCACGTCGATGTAGTTTCCCAGGGGGACCGCGTAGACGGCGAGATCGTCGCGCAGTTCTCGCAAGGTCAGCTTGATGACTCGAGAGGCCTTGAAGGCCACCGGACGGATATACACGTCGCAGCGGAAGCCGCCTGCGTTCAGGAGCGCCCGGGTGGTCTCGACAAGCTCCTCCACCGTGTAGGGACACGTGATCCGGATCATGCGGCACGAGTCCTGAAAGCGCTCGTAGTGTTCCGCCGCTTTGAGGAGGTACAGATTCTGCCGCTCCTCGTTCCAGTACGCCCGGATGCCTTCGAAGCATCCCGTTCCGTAATGGAGAGCGTGGGTCGCCACACTCACCTGGGCCTCCGCCAGAGGCATGATGCGTCCGCGGAAGAATGCCATGCCCTCGTCAAATTCCTGCGTGGGCGATGGTCCTGCGGCGCCGGCCAGTACCTGCTCGCTGTTGATGTTCTCGCCTCCACTAAACAAAACACCCGCCCCTCAAAGGGACGGGCTGTGACCCGCGGTACCACCCTCGTTGCCGCGCGTACGCGGCATCTCGTTGTGGATAACGGTCCCGCCTCGCGGCGGCCGGGTTGCACTACAGGGCATCATGCCGTTCACGCAACCGACTCGGGGAGGAGAGCGCCTCGTCTCGGGCACCGGCTTTCAGCCACGGCCGGCTCTCTAGGGCCAAAGATGGGGACGCGATTCCCTTCATCGCCTTCGCTTGCAGGGGCAAGCGTATTGGCGCTGATTGTGAACAGGATGCGTACGGTTGTCAAGAACTTTTTTTGAAACGAGAGAACTGGCGCCAGGATGCGCGTTCCAGGGTCAGTGAAGAGGCTTCGACTCGCGCAATGGCAACGACTCGACCCTTGCGGGCGGGACCCCCGGGCGCGGAACCTGGCCATGGACTCGTGACGGCAGGCGCGACGGGGGGATCCGGGCGCCATTCGTTTTCATCAAGACAGTTCCCACTCGGCCATGGCCCGTAACTCGGGTCGGAACCATGGCGACGTGTCGCATGGCTCCCCATGTCCCGTTGGAAAGTGGCCCGGGTCCGTCTCTTAGATGCCCCGCGTGGGCCAAGAGCGAACATTTTCGTACGGCGAGATCTCGGCGGTAACCGCCGGTTAGGCCTCGCAGTTAAGCTCCGTCCGGGTCTTCACCAGGTTTCTGCGGTGGTTCGGGTGCTGGCCTGGCCCCGACTGACAAGCATCGTCCGCACAGGGGTCGCGGGGAGCGCCGGGGAAGTGGTCCCGCGGAGGGGCAGGGGGCGGACGACATGCCGGCTATCTCGATACCGGCTTAGAGCATCCCCTGAAAAGTGTCCGCCAGGCGGGGCATCCGGAGCTCGCATCACGATCCGCCTGCCGGCGGATGCTCATGGTCCTACGGCCTGCTACCATGGCTCCGGGTGGCAACGAAGGTGTCCAGAGCCTCTTGGCTCGTGATCGCCATGCTGGTCGACACGCTCGGTACCGGGATGCTCGGGCCGTTTGACCTGCTGTACGGCCACGCGGCGGACCACCTGTCTGTGACCCTGGCCGGGATCGCCCTGTCAATTGGCACGGCGGTCGCGATCCCCGCCGGACCCGTGGCCGGCACGCTCGTAGACCGTCTCGGGGTCGTGCCGGTGACGCTTCTCGCCAACGCCGTTTCCGCGGCTGGCACCGTGTGGCTCCTCCTCAGTCACGGCGTGCTCGGGTTTCTCGGCGCGGTGATTGTGATGGCCGCCGGCAGCCGGATGTTCTGGGCCGCGTTCTCGCCGCTCGTCGGTCTCGTCACGGAAGGTGCGCGCCGAGACTGGTTTGGCCGCATCCGCAGTGTTCGGTACGCCGGGCTGGCGGGCGGACAGGCCGTAGCGGGCGCGGTGCTCCTCCTGGGCCAGGTGCGCGGCCTGCACCTGCTGGTAGCGGGCGACGCCGTCTCCTTCGTGCTGGCGGGGTTTTGCCTGGCGATCGGTGCGGGACGGGCCACCGCCATGCCGCGCCCGGTGGCGCGCGACCAGATGGGCGGCTACCGGGCCGTCGTGCGCGACCCCCTTAACGTGGCGGCGGCCGGCCTCAACATCTTGGCCACGCTGGTCATCCAGGCGCCTTACCTCGCCATGCCCATCCTGGTGCTGGACCAGCTGCACCTGCCCGCGTGGCTGCCGGGGAGTCTCGGCGCTCTCAATACCGTGGCCGTCGCGGTGCCCGTCTTCTTTATCGGCGCCCTCACCCGGGCCCGGCGGGCGTTTGACGTCCTGGCCATCGCCGCCGGCCTGTGGGTCCTCGGCACCGGGGTATATGTGCTGGCGCCTGACGGGCGCGTGCTGGCCTGGGCTGTCCTGCCGCTCGGCATGGCGCTCTTGGGGGTGGGCGAGGCGTTCTATGCGCCGACCGCTGACTCGCTGCCGCTGGAGCTGGCGCCGCCGGGGCTTGCGGGCCGCTACGCGGCCTTCCACCAGTTGGCCTGGGGCATTTCCGGGGCCGTGGCCCCCACGCTCGCGGCCTTCTGCCTGGCCGGCGGGCCGTCTGATCTCTGGATCGTCCTGGCGGCGGTGGCCCTTCTCCTGGTGATTGCCTACGAACGACTCGCGCCCGCGCTGGATCGACGGTTAGGGGCCGTGTAATCAGTCGGGCAGGGACCGAGAACAGTCCTCTCCGCCCGGTTGCGCCCGGTGATGCAGGTTGCGTCGAACCCGGCGCTGATGCCGCCGACGGTGAGCATGTGTACCTGGCGCTCACGGGACTTGTGAGCGGCGCCAGGACTTCGATCGCCCCCGAAAGGTAGGCCCGAGAGGCCCTCGCCTGCCCGCGCGAGTCTTTCCTTCCTCTTCCGGCCGTGCCTGGTCGAGGCTTCGGCCGGTCAGTGAAATGCGCACTTCCTGCACAGACAGGCGTGTTGAACTGGCTCACAATCGGCTCATGGAAAGGCAGAGCCCCGACCGGGTACGGCAATACCTAACGCTCCTCACGACCACCCTGGACAAGAAACTGGGGGCGGAGGACGCGGCCCGCGCCCTATATCTCTCGCGGTTTTACCTGAACCGGCTGGTGCAGGCTGTCGTGCGCGAACGCCCTTCAAGCCTGCGGCGGCGCATTCTCCTGGAGAGAGCGGCGTGGGATCTCACACATTCCGAGCGAACCGTGATGGACATCGCCCTGGCCGCCGGGTATGAAACCGCATCAAGTTTCGCGCGCGCCTTTAGGACGGAGTACGGCCATTCTCCCAAAAGCCATCGACTCCATGGGGGCGCGCATCACCTCCCTGCGACCAACGGCATCCACTTCCATCCTCCGGCGGCCCTCTGGGCCGGCGGAGACAGAAAAGGAGGAGACAGCATGGATCTGGTAGATCGGATGCTGGACCAGGACGACGACGTCACACGCGTTCTGCTCCGGCAGGCCACCGCCCTGTCCGACGATGTGCTTGATGCCCCCCTCGACCTTGGCGCCGGGAATCAGCCCGAGGTGACCGCGGAATCGCTGCGGGGCCTCTTGGAACGTATGGTGCACACGAAGGAGATGTGGTCCGCTTCGATCCTCGGTGTGAACGAGCCGACGGCCACGTCTTCCACGGTACCCGAGCTCCTCCGGCGCTGGGATGCGGCATCCGGGCAGTGGGGACGCGTGGTGCGCGACGTGCGGGACGGGGAGCGCTGGAACGATGCCTTCATCGATCTGTCCTGCGACCCTCCCGAGACATTCGTCCTGGGCGCCGCCATCCTCCACGTCTTCACGCACACGGCCTACCGTCGTGGCCTCGCAATCGGGGTCATGCGGCGGCTCGGCACACCGGCGTTGAACGGCACCGACCCCATCGACTGGGAGCGGCAAGCTTCTGGACGCGACGCCGCGGAGCCGAACGACGAAGGGGGTGGCCCAGGTGCGCGCCCGGGCCTGCCGCCCGAGGGAGGAGTGTCGTAGGGCAGAATCACCACCGCGCGGCTTCTGTCTCGGTCCGGCAGCGAATCGTGGCCTCGCGTGGCACGCCTTATCCGGGTGACGGGCGCGCTGGCGTAGGACGGTGCTGCCGGGCCTCTCCTTGTGGGAAGAGTTTCCTCGGCGCCCGGCGGGCACGACCCCTTGCCCTCGTTAAGCACGCCCAATCTTCCGGCACGCGCCTCACTCTCCTCACACACGTGGTCTTTTGCCTGCCAGGAGTCGGGCGCTCCGCCTCCTTTCACCGCCTAGATTTTCGCGTCGCCCCAGGGGGGCATCCACCGGCGGCGCGGCGGTCGGAAGGGCCATTGACACCTTCTTGCTGTCATCATATGGTTAAGCGTGACCATGTGGTCACAGTGAGTGAAGGAGCAGCAAGACATGCCATCGCCGCGGTTCTTGTCTCTGGACCCCGCCAAGCAGGACGCCATCGTCGCGGCCGGTCTGTACGAGTTTGCGGCGCATGCCTACGATGCAGCGTCCACGAACCGCATCGTTCAGCGTGCCGGCATCTCCAAAGGCGTGCTCTTTAAGTACTTTGCCGACAAGGAAGCCTTCTTCCTCTATGTGGCCCATCGGACGGTCGGAGCGTACCTGGCGGGCATGCCCACCGGGCAGCAGGACCTTTTCGCCTGGCTTCGTGCGGTCACGGCCTACAAGCTCCAGTACGTCCGCCACCAGCCCGATACGTATGCGCTCTTCATCCGCATGACTAAAGACGCCGAGCACCCGGTCTACGCGAGGGCTCTTCGAGCCCTGGCCGAACTGCTGCGGGAGTTTCGTCCCGGTGTGCCGCTCAGCGCCGAGCGCCCCCTGCGCCCGGGCGTCACATCGGATCGGGTGCTGAATCTTCTTCTCTGGATTGCCAACGGGCTGCAGGAGCAGTTCCTGGCGACGGCCCCCGACGAGGTCGACGATGCGTTTGACGCCGCCTTTCAGGGAGTCGTGGACGAATTTGACCGGTATCTCGACATCGTGGCCAACGGCCTTTACGAAAGGGAATAAGCAGTGGTGAAGCTTGAGGGCCTCACGAAGCGCTTTCCGAATGGGCACGGGGTCTTTGACCTCGATCTGGAGCTGGCGGACGGAGAGATCGTCGGATATCTCGGCCCCAATGGCGCGGGCAAGACCACGACCATTCGTCTGCTCATGGGGTTTCTTCGCCAGGACTCCGGGCACGCCAGCATCGACGGGCGGGACTGCTGGCTGCAGTCGGTGCACGTGCAGGAGCTCGTGGGCTACCTGCCCGGTGAGATCGGTTTCCCCGAAGACATGACAGGCCACGAGCTCTTGGACCTTCTCGCCTCCATGCGCCGGCCGTTGGACACCCGGGTTCGGCGCCTGGAGCTTCTCCATCGATTTGACCTCGATGCGGATGAGGCCATCCGCAAGATGTCCAAGGGGACCAAGCAGAAGCTGGCGCTGGTCGCCGCTCTGATGCACCGTCCGCGGGTTCTGATCCTTGACGAACCCACGGCCGGCCTCGACCCGTTGATGCAGGAGCGCTTTCTGGAACTGATGCAGGAAGAGAAGCAGGCGGGCACCACGGCGCTCATGTCCTCGCACATGTTCTCGGAAGTGGAACGCGCCTGCGATCGGGTGGCCATGATTCGAGACGGCCGCGTGATCGCGGTCGAAGACATGGCCCGCCTTCGAAGCCTGCGGCGGCAGATCTTCACGGTCACGGTGGGGGCGGAGGCCGATCTGCGGGCCATCGAGGCGGCAGGGTGCACGATAGTCGCCCGCCGGGGGCGTGAGCTCGACCTCGAGGTGCACGGAGACTACAACCACTTCGTCCGGACGCTTGCGACTTGCGACGTGAGGATGCTGGACGTACGGCCTCTTAACCTGGAACAGATCTTTCTCCATCTCTACGGCACCGAGGAGGCGCACACGCTATGAGCTTGGGACTGTTCCGCAGCGAGTTTGTGAAAGGCCTCCGTACCGTCGCCAGCTACGGCATGGGCATGGTGCTGTACGTATGGCTGTTTATCTGGATCTACCCGGCTTTCGCGCGGGCACGGGCGCTCAGCGCGCTGCTGCGCTCGCTGCCGCCGGGCCTCCTGAAGGTCCTGGGCTACACCATCGGCCCCACGCATCTAAGCGCTTTCCTCGGCGGCGAATTTTACAGCCTTCTGTATCTCGTGATCTTTGCGGTGTTCGCTATCTTCACGGCCACACGACTGGTGGCGCACCTCATCGACAACGGATCCATGGCGTATCTGCTGGCCACGCCTGTTTCGCGCCGCGCCGTGGCCACGACCCAGGCGCTCTTGCTGCTGACGGATGTGTTCATCATCGGTGCGCTCACCGCCGGGGGCGCGCTCCTGGGCGTCCACTGGCTTTTGGGCCACTCTGCCCTCAATGAGCACACGTTTCTGGAGATGAATCTTGTCGGCACCTTATTGTTTGCGGTCGTGGCGGGCTACTCGTTTCTCGCCTCCTGTGCGGCTCCGGACGAACGCGCCGCACTTGGCCTCTCGACCGCTCTGACTCTTCTCTTCTACGGACTGCGTGTCGTGGGTGACGTCAGCAGTCAGGCGGCCTTCCTGGCTCACGCGTCCGTGTTCAGCGCGTTTAATTCGGCGAAGCTGATACAGGGTCAGGGGCACTTCGCCAGGGACGCCTTAGGGCTGGCGCTGGCCGCGGTCGCCCTCTATGCAGCGGGCATCGCCGCCTTTCGCCGCCGACAGCTCTCGCTCTAGGCACACGCCGTGCCCCGGAGCCGCGCGGGGAAAAGGCCGAGAAACCAAAGGCAGGGGCGCACCGGCCGGCCGTACATCCCCATAAAGACGTGAGTCTCGTCATCCATGGGCAGAATTCGATCATCGAGGCCCGTGGGAGCGGACCTGCCTCGTCGGGCGCGGCTTGGTGTAGCGTGATAGACAGTCGGTGGATCGAGACGGGTCGAGCGCGAATCGCCCGCCGCGGTGAGTGATGCGGCGACAGCCACGGCGCCAGATGCGGGTCACGGAGCCGCTCTGAGTCCCATCGCGGACCCATTCATGGAAGCTTAAGAGTCGGAACCGGCCCCGGGGAGCCTTTTTTCACAGGCAGGCAACCTGTGCTGAACGAGCGCCGTAGATTTTCGGGGGAGGCGTCCTCTTCCATGTCGACCGAAGGCCAGGTGATTAGGGAAGTCGGCCAGCGAGGGCTGGCCGACCTCGGGTATAAGGCCGCAACCTTCGTGGCGGCCGGCGCCGAAGGCGCCGTCTTCCGTCTTGACGAAAGGCATGCCGGGAAGGTGTGGCTTCGCAAGAAGCACTGGGAGCTGGAGGCTTTGCGGCGTTTCTGCGACGACGTGCACGCGGCGTCGTTGCCGTTTGCGACTCCGCGCATCTTTCAGATCTCCCCGCTGCCACGGATGCCCGACTACTGGTGCACGGTGGAGGCCTGGCTCCCGGGACATCCTCTCTGCCCTATGGAGGCGCCCCGACCCACATCGGACCAGGCCCTTGATTGTGTTGTGGAGGTCGTCGCCGCCCTCGCGACCGTCCCCGCCACGCCGGCTATGCGGTCCCTGCCCGTCTTGGAAGAGTCCGCGGCACCCTGGAAGCCGGGGGAAGATTTCCACGCCATGCTGCGCCGCCTCGTGCGCCGGCGGGTGGCCGCGGCTGACGGCGCCCTGCGGGGTGTCCTGCCCGATCTTGACCGCCTGACACAGGGCATCCTGCAGGCGCTGGAGAGTCTTCCCACCGCTCCTGACTGCCTCGTGCACGGAGACCTGGTGCCCGCCAACATCATGGTGGATGACAACCTCCGGCCGGTGGCGGTACTCGACTTCGGCTGGCTGTCGACCGCCGGAGCCTCGGCCTTCGAGGCCGCGACCGCGGCCAGCTTCTATGACTTCGTGTGGCCCGTGGGGCGAGAGCTTGAAGAGCGCCTGGAGTCCCGGCTGCTCCGCCGCCTCGGCTACAGCCGACGGACAGGCGCCATTTACCTCGCGGCGATGGCCATCGCCTCGGCGACCTATCACAGCACCGATCCGGATGACTTCTGGTTCAAGTGGTGCGCTGGCGTCTTAATGCGGCCGGAGCTCCGAGCCGCCCTCCATCTCTGACGCTCTGAGACACGTGAGCTCGGGTCGGGGCATCACGCCTCGGGGCGCCCGGTCATCTCCCGAAACGACACGCGTTGGCGGCATGCCGCCGGTCCGGTGACAACGATGGTCTCGCCGCGGACTATCCGACGGGATCGCATCCGCGTCGCCCGGATCGTGCTGCTGCTGTCGATACGGGCGGCATGCTTAGACGTCGCCGCCGCCTTCGAACCCGATGAGCCAGTGGACGCCGTATCGGTCGATGACCTGTCCGTCGGAGTCTCCCCACGGCCGGGTCTGCAAGGGGTCTACCACCCGGCCCCCCACCGACAGCTGGGTAAACCAGGACCTGAGCCTCGCCGGATCGGCTGTGCCCAGGAGAGCCAGCATCATGCCTTCGACACGCACCGACGCCTCCGCCGCCGTCGCGTCGGCTCCGTAAATGTTAACGGGACCCTCGCCCAGGTAGCCGTGCGCAATCGCTTCCCCGGGACCGTCGGTCCGCTGGAACTCTGCATAGGTGTGAAGCTGTACGGAACACCCAAACACCGCTCCGTAGAACGTCAAGGCGTCCCGAGCGGTGCCCGGAAAGAGCACATATGGGGTGGGTGCGGACATGGGCACACTCTCCTTGCGTGTACGAGTAGTCGATAAGAGCCTCTACTCTCTCGACGCGCCGCCGCGTCCATTGTCATCGGAAACGATACCCGCGCCATCGGATGGGTGCCGGAGCCGGTGTCTCGACAACGAAACCCCGGCCGCCAGGATGACGAAGCATCAAAAAGACCCTAGAGGACGGCGGCCGCGCTCAGAGAACGCTCGCGACGAGCGAGCGGAGGGGCCCCTCGAGCCGCTTGTGGAGTGCAGCGTCGACATCCGCCGTCTCGCGCAGCAGCACACGCATGGCGGCGCCAAACGCCCGGACAAGCTCAGGCCGCCGGAGTTCGCGAACCAGGGCCTCTTCAAGCGGCCGCGCAACATACTCCGGGAGCATATCGAAGCCGCGCGCTTGATCCAGGGGGAGATCACGCCGGGCGCAGGCCAGGGTCAGCATCGTGTCCCGCAGACCGCTCAGCATGTACTCGGCACGCCACCACTGTTCGCGCCGGATGCACGACCGGGTATGAAGGGCGTAGAGCCATGCCCAACCGATCCAGTGCTCCAAGGCGGGCCGGGGACTGTCCACGGTCTCCGGGCGGTTCCCAAACACCGTCTTAAAGGTTGGACCCACCGCCTTGTACCGGGAAGGCGGCGAAAAGGCCAGATCAACCTGCAGGGTATTGCGGAGCAAAAACACCCGGTATACGGTCCCATCCACCGTCAGATCCATATGATGAACCGCATCGTGCTCGCGGTACATGCTTGCGGTAAAGTCGTCCAGCACGGCATCAAGCGAGGCATCGGCCGCAAGACCAAACGCGAGGTCGACATCCGACCAGCGGTCCTCACGACCGACCGATGCCGACCCCGTGAGGGCACCGGCCGTGATGCGTCCGTCGTCGCGAGCTGCCTCCAGCAACCTTGTTCGGAGCCGGTCGCGCTCTTCGGCGCTAAACATTACGAGTCGTCTCCCTCCACCCGAAATGCTTCAGCCAAGGTGCCTTCATCATATCCACCATACCCGCCATATCCGCGTGACGGGCAGGCGCCGCAAAGATCGTCATGTCCTTCCCGGTCCGGTTTCCAATGGCTCCCCCGTGCAGCCGCCCCTGCCCGAAGCTTCACGCATTCCCCTCGGACAGGAACCGGGTCATGCGGTTACGAACTCCTCTTCAATTTAGGTGCTGGATGCGCGCCGCCAGCGAGGTGCATATCGTGGAAATTCGAGTGGGCCAGGGACGGGGCTTTGGGGCTCCGACCCTCGCACGAGCTCTTTCGCTTCCGGCCGTAGACGATATTGTCCTCGCGGCCGGGGTACACGAGGCCGGAAGCCTTCACATAAGGCGGTCGCTTGGCATCCGCGGAGAGCCGGGCGCGACCCTGGTGGGTAATCTCGTCCTGGAAGCCGGTTCAGTCACCGTGTCTGAGCTTACCCTGCAGGGATCGGTGCTGGCGCAGTCCGGCGCCTCCGCATCCTTGCGCCAGGTCACGGTTCGCGCCGTCGAACTGGCGGGGGTGTTTGTGGGGGCCCGCTCCACCGTCCGACTCGAGGAATCTGTCGTGACGGGCGCGAGCGGCGTCAATACCGCCGTCCGGGTGGCTGAGGACGGCATCTTGGAATTGGACCGCTCCACTATTGAAGGAGTGGACGGCAATGCGCTCCAGATCTTCGACATGGGCCGTGCCTCCCTGGTTCGGAGTCGCGTCGCAGTCCCGGAGGCGGTGGCGGCGGCGATTTACATCACCGGCGGGGCCCGTCTCATGCTGGTCGACACCACGGCTACCGCGGGTGCCGGCAACGCTCTTTATGGCGGAGACAGCGCCTCGGTGGAAGCCACTGACTCGAGCTTCCGAAGCCAGGGCCTGGCCGCCGCGATCTGGCTCTATGGCGAGGCCAGCCTGGCGGCCCGAGGCGGCGAGATAGCGGGCACGCTTGCCCCCGCGATGAATTCCGTCGAGGACACGCGGGTCCGCCTCGATGGTGTGACGGTCAGCACACAGAGCCAGGAGGATGCGGCGGTGGCTCTGTGGGGGCACTGCCGGGCCACGGTGTCGGGCGGTGCCGTGAGCTCCTCGGCCACCCATGCCATCCTGGCGCAGCAGGACGCGGAGGCGGTTTTGGAAGAAACAGCGCTGACGGGCGGCGTCGAGGGCGTGCCGCTGGTGGCGGCCGGGGAGAACGGACATATCTCGCTTCGCCACTGTCGGGTCACTACAGGAAGGGCCATAGCCGTCCTGGCCAGCCAGGCCGCGCGCATCGATCTTAGGGCCTGCGCGGTCGAGCGGCCGGGAGCCATCCAGACCGAGGCAGAATTTGAGGGATTCCTGCTCATGGTGGAGGGCGAGGCCTCATTGTCGCTCACAGGGGGCACCGCAAGCGTTGTCTCGGGAAGCGGGCTCCACGTCACCGGGCAGGGGCGCGCCACCATCAGGGACCTTTCAATTCGGTGCGGCGATCCCGCCCCGTCCGGGTATGGCATCGCCATGAACCAGGAGGCGGCGCTGACGGCCGACGGCCTCCACGTCGAAGGGTTTCGGCACAACCTGGCCGTCACCGGAGGCACGGCCGAGCTGTCCGGGTCCCTCTTCGGCAGGACTCCGGACGGAAAAACCTCGGTGTGGATAACGGCCGGCCGTGTCCTTCTGACCGACTCCATGGTCCGGGACAGCGGAGAGTGGGGAGTGGCCGTCACCGGCCGCGCCACCTGTGAGCTTCGAGACACCACCGTGGTCCATGCCGGTGCCGGGGGAATCCACCTCGGAGCCCTCGCCCATGCCACGCTGACCGCGTGCGTTTTGGCCGACAATCGCGGTCATGCCCTCTGGGCGGAGCCGGAATCGGCTGGTGCGGTTGTTCGCTGCATCATAAAGGGTGAGCATCGTCCACCGGCCCTCCGGGTAGATGCCGGATCGTCGGTAGTGCTCGACGAGAACGTGCTGGCGGCGCCTGAAGACATCTGACCGAGTCCGGCCGACCATGTACGGATGCGGCAGCGCCGGTATCCGGCGCAGGTGCGAGAACGAGACACCGCACGGCAAAAACGCTTACGAGACCGGGGGAGGCGCAGTTGACACAGACTGGAAATCCCGCCTAACATTCCGATGAGTGCACCTCGAGTGCATATAGTGAGGAGACGGAACACCGTCTTCCACCACGATGAAAGGGGCGAGACGTCGTGAACCCCTTTGGAGTCTTCCTTGGCGCTATAGGAGGGCTTCTGTTCGGCAACAAGCTCGCGAAGCAGAATCTCGATCCGGCAGAGTACTCGGCGCTCCGGGTCAAATTCCTGATCCGATCCCGGAAATTCTTGATGGGAATTTTCGCGGCCATGTTCATTGTCGTCGCCTTTATCCCGCACGCCCACGTGATGGGAATTGCGGGGGCCCTGATGTTCATATACGGGGGGTGGATACTCGCCCCGAAGCGCATCGTCCGGGCGGAGGCCCGGCGCGTCGAACGGGAGCGGCAGCGGGAAGATCAGAAGGCGGAGCGCCTGGCTCGCGGCGACTTTCGACCGGAGGATCCGGAGTACTGGCGCCGGTAAAGGTCCGCAAGGCGCGGGACCGCCGCCTCCATATAACTTCATGGCGAGTGGGCGCCTTTCCGGTACAGGGCCGGAGGAGAAAGAGACCGCGTCGCGTCTTACGCCCACAAAATCTTTCGCCGCGCGCCCGCGACAAGCGCACATCTTTCCGCGGCGCCCTTCCACCCCTGACGCGCAGTCGCGAGAAGCCACCGGGGGAAACGACGCGCGCCTCTCTGCTCGGTGAGGCCGGACGGGTCACTTAGCCCGCCTCTTTCAATAACGGGCTGGGAAACCGGCCCCGCATCATGCAAAAGGCCCTCCGGGTGCGGGATAATGGGGTTGCTGAGACTCCATTTGACCGCCAAGGAGGGCACTTCGTAGGTGAATCGTACCACATCGTTTCCGCGTCTTCAGATCCGCCCCGGCGACGATCGCATCGTGGCCCATGTGGGGGCCCGCGTGTTGGGCGACCTGGCCGACCAGACCGGGTTGACCCGGGACTTGTCGTCGGCGCTGTCTGGGCTCAAACAGCGGCAACGGGGCCATGATCGGGGCCAGGTGCTACTGCAGTTGGCCATGGCGATCGCAGACGGCGCCACCACGCTGAGCGACATTGTCGTGCTCCGCCACCAACCGGCCCTGTTCGGCGCCGTGGCCTCAACCCCGACCGTGTGGCGGACCCTGGAGGCCCTCACCGCAGAGCCGCTCGCCCGCGTGGCCACGGCCCGTGCGGCCGCCCGGCAACGGGTGTGGGCGGCCGGGCTGGACCCGGGGTTCTATGTCGTCGATATCGACGGCACCTTGGTCACCGCCCATTCCGACAAGGAGGGGGCCGCCCCAACCTACAAGCGGGGGTACGGGTTTTACCCGCTGGTGGCGACCTTGGACGCCACGAGCGAACCCCTGGTCGCGCTCCTCCGGCCCGGGAATGCGGGGTCGGGCACGGCGGCCGACCCCATCACGGTGCTGGACGCCGCCTTGGCCCAACTCCCCGTGGATCCGCACCAACGGGAGGTCATCGTCCGCACCGACAGCGCGGGCTGTTCGCATGACTTCCTCGACTACTGTGTCACGCAGGGCGTCCGGTTCATCGTGGGCCACGCCCTGACGGCGGACCTGGCCGTCACCGTCATTGGCCGGCGCCGGCTCCCGTGGGTGCCGGCGATTACCGCCGACGGCACCGCGGAGCGGGAGGTGGGGGAAGTGGCGGAGCTGACGCCGTACGTGGACCTCACCGGATGGCCGCCCGGGAGCCGGCTGCTGGTGCGGCGCGAAATCCCGCATCCGGGGGCCCAGCTCACCTTCACCGACATCCACGGCTACCGCTACCAACTGACGCTCACCAACCTCCCGGACCCAGACATCGCGTTCCTGGAAGCGCTCTACCGCGGCCGGGGCCGGTGCGAGCAGGTCATCCGGGACCTCAAGGCCACCGGCTTGGCGCATCTGCCCTCCGCGGACTTCGCCACCAACCAGGCGTGGCTCACGGCCGTCTGTCTCGCGGGGGACCTCCTGGCGTGGTTCCGGGGCGTCTGTCTGCCCGAACGGTGGCGCCAGACCTCGCCGGCGCGTTTGCGCTACACGCTCCTGCACGTGGCCGGTCGCCTGGTGCGGTCCGGCCGCCGGGTCGTGGTCCGCCTCGCGGCCGGCTGGCCTTGGGCGGCGGTGCTGACGGCGGCCGTCGCCCGTTGTCAGCAGCTGGCGATCCCGTAACCCCGGTCCGACCCCGTTCGCCCCGCCGCCCGGAAGCGCCCCCACGTCGCCGTCGCGAACGCCGCGGGGCGCCGCCGTATCCCCGGATCCTGCCATCGCAAGGCGGATCGCCCGCCACGCTCCCCGGCCGGGCGTTGGTGTCTCATCGTCCGGACCGTTCCGTTGTCCTCTCTC
>JAJZYZ010000030.1 GCA_021797815.1 Bacillota bacterium | reverse complement strand
GCAAGCTCCCGGATCGGGGTGAGGTCGTCCAGGATCCAGAACGAGCGGCCGTGAGTGGCCGCCACCAGGTCCGTGTCTTTCACCGCCAGGTCATGCACCGGCACCACCGGCAGATTGAGCCGCAGCGCCGCCCAGTGATCCCCCGCGTCGAACGAGACGTACACCCCCCGTTCCGTGCCCGCGTAGAGCAGCCCCGCCCGCGTCGGGTCCTCCCGGATCACCCGGGTGTACTCGTCCGCCGGGATCCCCGTCGTGATGGCCGTCCAGTGCGCCCCCCCGTCGGTCGTCCGGTAGAGATACGGCGCGGGGTCGTCAAGCTTGTAGCGGTGCGCCGCCACATACGCCGTCGCGGCGTCGTGCGCCGACGGCTCCACGACGCTGATACAGGCGCCGGCCGGCAGCTCCGCCGGCGTCACCGCCGTCCAGCTCCCCCCGTCGTCGGCCGAGCGGTGCAGGAGGCCGTCGTCGCTGCCCGCCCACAGCAGGCCCGGCTGTACCGGCGACTCCTGGAAGGCAAACACGGTCGCGTAGACCTCCACCCCCGTCTGGTCGAGCGTGATGGCCCCCCCGGCCGGGTGGAGTGTTTCCGGGTCCGCCCGGGTCAGATCCGGACTCACCACCCGCCAGCTCTGGCCCGCGTCGGTGGAGCGGTGCACGTGGTTCGAGCACATGTACAGCACGTCCGGGTTATGGGGCGAGAGATGGATGGGCGAGGTCCACTGGAACCGGTAGGTGTACGCCTCCGCCGCCACCCCCGCCGTCTTCTCCGGGTAGACGGAGATGTCGCGCAGCTGGTGGGTGGCGTGGTCATAGCGGGTGAGCCGCCCGCCTTCGCCGCCCCCGGAGCTCCCCGCGTACACGATGTTGGGGTCGCGCGGGTCCACCTGGATGTAGCCCGACTCGGCCCCGCCCACCTCGTACCACTCCCGGTCGGTGAGGGCCGGGTAGTGGCTGGCGCTCGGCACGGTGATGGTGGAGTTGTCCTGCTGGGCCCCGTAGACCCGGTAGGGAAAGCGCGTGTCGGTCGTCACATGGTAGAACTCGCTTGTCGCCTGGTTGTGGATCGACGACCAGCTCCGCCCGCCGTTGAACGACACCGCCGCTCCACCATCTGCTCCATGAATCATTCGCCGGGGATTCTTCGGATCGATCCAGAGGTCATGATGATCGCCGTGCGGCGTATGGATGCGGGAAAAGCTCTGGCCCCCGTCGATGGACTTATAGAACCCCTCGGCAAGAATGTAGCAGGTGTTCGCGTCCGCCGGGTCGGCAAACAGATGGGTGTAGTACCACGGCCGGGCGCGGGGCCCCAGGGAGTGGTCCACCTGCTGGAAGCGGCGGCCGCCGTCGTCGGAGCGGTAGAGGCCGCCCTGGTCGCCCGCAGCCTCCACCATGGCCCACACCCGGTCCGGGCGGGCCGGCGAGACGGCCACACCGATGCGGCCGAGAAGCGTGTCGGGCAAGCCGGCGTCCACTCCGAGCCGGGTCCAGGTGTCGCCGCCGTCCCGGCTCACGTGGAGCCCCGAGTCTGGCCCCCCGCTCGTGAAGCCCCAGGGCGTGCGCCGCCCTTCCCACAGGGCCGCAAACAGGATCCGGGGATTGTGCGGGTCCAGATGGAGATCGATGGCGCCCGCGTTCTCCGACACGAACAGCACCCGCTCCCAGTGGCGGCCGCCGTCGGTGGAGCGAAACACGCCCCGCTCGGGGTTGGGGCCAAAGGCATGGCCCAGCGCCGCCACGTACACGCGGTCCGGGTCCTCGGGGTGAATGCGGACCCGGCTGATGTGCCGGGTGGCGGACAGTCCCCGGTGGCTCCAGGTGCGGCCGCCGTCGTCGGATCGATAGACGCCGTCCCCGAACGACACGTTGCCGCGGATACAGGCCTCGCCCATGCCGACGTACAGCACGTTCGGATCGGCAGCGGCGATGGCGAGAGCGCCCACCGAGGCCGCCTTCACATACCCGTCCGAAATATTGGTCCAGGAGATTCCGCCATCGGTAGTCTTGTAGATGCCGCCGCCTGAGGCACCGAAAAAGAATGTCTCCGTTTCCGCAGGATGTCCCGTGACTGCGACGGACCGGCCCCCGCGGTGCGGTCCGATCCCGCGCCAGCGCATGGTCTCAATCTGCTGCATGCGTCTATCCATCTGACTCCTCCATCCTGATCTCTTGAGCCCGCCGTACTGTGCTCTGCCTACTCACGTCATCCGCCTGCCCCGCATCCGCGGCGGCGCAACCCCGTGCTTCAACACGGACGTCGAGATCATTTCTTAACCAGGTTAACGGACTTTACCGTGCCGTGAACGGGTGCACGGCCCGGAAAATTCTTGTCATCCGGGTATTTCGCCACTCCCGCACTCCGGCATCGCCACTGAGGCCGCAGGATGCGGGACGCCTGGAGGAATGGGATGGACCCCGGCGAAGTGTCGGGGTGAGGTGATACCATGAAGGGCTTTCCTCCGGAGCTTGACCGACGGATGCGACGATGGCAGGAACAGCGATGGATCCTCGACGCCGTCATCAAGACGGTAGGCGTCGAGTGGGACCAGGCCCGGATCGCGTACACGCTTGGCCCATGCGGTCCATCCGCGACGGCGGACTTCATGGGCGTCCGGCAGCGGGTCCAGAAGTTTGCTGACATTTCCCGGGAATTCGAACGCGCCGCCGGGCGTCGACGGCGGCACGCCGAGCAGGCTGTGCAGGATGGCCGAAGCGTCGTGGCCCGGGAGTCATACTTCATTGCCTCCCTCTTATATGGAAGCGCCCAGTGGCCGCTCTTCTGTCACTCGGACGAGAATCTCCGGCTCGACGACGCCAAGATTGCCTGTTACAGGGCCTACGCTGAACTTGCCGATCACCCCGTCGAGCGGGTGGAGATTCCGTTCGGAGACGGACATCTTCCCGGCTGGCTCCACCTTCCCGGCGAGGGTCCTGGCCCTTATCCTGTGGTGCTCGCCATCGACGGCATGGACGGCTTCAAGGAGATGATGGTGGCCCTGTACGGTGATGCGCTTCTCACGCGCGGGGTGGCCGTTCTGGCCATCGACGGCCCCGGGCAGGGTGAAGCTCTCACTCATGGCGTCTATGTCACGCCCGACAACTTCCGCGAGGCGGGCCGGGCCGCCGTCGGCCGCATTCGCCGGCATTCAAAGCTCGATCCGTCCCGGGTAGCCGTGTCAGGGGTGAGCTTCGGGTCGTATTTCGCGACTCTGGTGGGTGCCGCCGTCCCGGACGTAAAGGGGGTGGCCGTCGCCTACGTGTGCCACGAGCCGGCCGGGGAAACCATCTTCCAAAGCGCCTCTCCCACCTTCAAGCTCCGGTTCATGTACATGGCCGGCATGGATGACGAGGAGGCGTTTGATGCCTTTCGCACCGGGTTTACCCTAGAAGGCGTGGGGCGCGAAGTCACCGCCCCGTATCTGTGCATCGCGGGCGAGGACGATGACCTGAGCCCGATCGAGCACACCTATGCCCTGATGGGCGAAATTCCAGGACCGAAGGAACTCCTGCTCTACGAAGGCGAGCGGCACGGCCTCCACACCAGCAGTTCGAGCGCTCTCGGCCCGTCCGATCGGGAGTGGATGGCCGAGTGGCTCTCGGATCGTCTCCTCACCGACCGGCCCGCGCCTTCGCGCCTGGCATATGTCGATCTGGCCGGTCGTGTGAGTGACAAGCCCTGGTCGTAGGCTCTAGAACATTGCCAGCGACCGCACAGCGTGACGTCCGCGGTCCGACGGCCGTCAGCCGAGCGGGCCGGAGGGGGGAGCGGATGGAGTTCGACATTGAGCTGGCGGGCGGTACGCTCCCGGAGATCTCCACCCGCGCCACCCTTCTTGAGCTTGCCGACAGCTATCCCCTAGACCGGTATGTGGTAACCCACCGTATCCGCGTCGAGGCCGACGCCCATCCCCACAGCCACCCGGTTCTCACCCTGAACGCGGCTCATCAACGAGAGCCGCTCCCGCTTCTGGCACAGCTTATCCACGAGGAGATGCATTGGGCCCTCATGACGCAGGGAGGAGGGGTGGCGGCGCGCCGGGCGCTCTTGGAAACCCTTCAGATCCGCTTTCCTGGCATGCCGGTGGCACGTCCAGATGGATCCGGCGATATCACGAGCACCTATTTCCACATTGCCGTATGCGCCATGGAGTTCGACGTTCTCACGCGTCTTGTGGGAGCGGGCGATGCAGAGAAGCTGGTCCGGGAGCGCGCTATGCGATTCTACGGGGCCGTGTACGACCTCGTACTCTGCCAACAGCCAGACATCCTGACCATTTTGGCGGAGTGGGGCGGTGAAGCCTTCTGGGTCCATCCCGGTTGCCCTGAACAGACCACCGGCGAGTGACAGTACCGCGCTCGCGACTCCGGAGGCGCTTCGAATCCGCCGTACCCTGTCCATTCCGGGGGGTCAACTACCCTTCGGGCGTCGATCCATGCGCCGCAGGGACAGCCCCGACCGACGGCCTGACCCGCCTGAGGCCGGCCGAGACAGCCATCGGCGCGACGGGTTGGATCAGACACCTTTCAGGAGGCGTATTCCCCCAGCTTCGTCATAGGGCAGTAGGTCTCCGTCGGCACGGTGCTGCCAAATCGCCTCGCGATGGGACCGCCGCGACAGATAGGCGCCCGTCACCTCGCCGAACCGTGCGGAGACACGATCCAAAACCTCACGCTCCGAGTCGGTGAGAACTTTGACATCAGCCTCTTGCTGCGCCGACACGACCTCGCCACTCTCCCCCTGCGGTTGCAGCCGGATGGCGCCCACTTTCTCGAGCGCTCCCAGCAACAGCCCATAGTCGTCAGGAACCGGCCCGTGCGGAAGCCGCGCGTAGGCAAGTCCTGTAATCGACGCGCCCTGCTCCCGAAAATGGGCAAAGTCGGCCAGCCACAGCAACTTCGCAAGCTTGGTCTTGTAGAGCCGCGTTGTCCGTGCGGAGAAATACATCACCACGGCACCGAGGCGCTCAAGCGAAAATTCCTGTCGTCCATGCAGGTCCGGACGTCTCACCGCAGCCATAGCCACACCCGTCTCAATTTCCTGCACGACCCGCTGCGGCTGTTCTGCTTCCAAACGTGAACGGGCGGCCATGCGGACCGCCTCGCGTTCTCTGGTGCTCAAACCAGGTTGGGGCCTGTCCGCCAGCTCCAACACGTAGCGGGGATCATAGAGCCGGCGGAGCTCGGCCTCATGGGCCGCGTCCTGCAGCGCTCCCTGCTCATATCGCTGAATGGTTACAAGACCCCAGCCCAGTAAACGTGCCGTCGCCCGCTGTGAGAGCCCGTAACGGGAACGCAGAGACGCAATCTCCTCTGGCTGCAGGAGTCCGTGCCGGGTCCGGTAGGCCGCGAAGACGGCGAGCAACGCCTTGGCGTCCAGGACTTCGTCGGAGACGGGACGATTACACGCCGAACACACGCACACATCTACCTGCACCCGCACCTCTTCACCCCGAACCTGGTACCCCTCGTCACGGCTTTCGAGGCCGACAGGGCGTTCTCCATCGCACGTAAAGCAGTAACGAAGCTCCATGTCAGCCCTCCTGGCTGGTGACGGTTCGAAGCGGAAATGCGAGAGGTCTTGCGGCCGGATGGCAGGACAGGCACACCACCCGGCCTTTATGAAGCGCAATCTTGAGATACATCGCGCGACCGGACAGCGAGGCGCCGAATACCCACCACTGCATGTCTCGCCCCTTGTCATCGGACAGGGGGCCCTGACAATACTGCTCGAGACGCAGATGCTGAATCATGATCCGGACGTCAAACACGGTGGCACCGGTGGCCGCAAGTGTTCTCAGGTTAACCTCGCGTTCAACAAATTGGAGTGTGCCCTCGCCCCGACTCAGGCACAGTTTTACCTCCAGCAAGAAAGCGGTCGCAGCTTCCATTTGCATTGAGTCAACTCTCTTTGCCGCATCTTCTATTTGATATCAAATGATAGCACAGCGCGTAACGGTCGGGTGTCCCTAGCCCCACCGTGCAGCCACCCAGGGGGCTGGGCGTATCACGCCACGCCTCCCACCGGATAAAGGCCAGGCTCACCGGCCGGAATGATGACCCCAACGGTGAGAAGGAGGCTCGACGCTTCCGGGCGGGATGCTGGGCCGTGGTGGTCGGCATCGGCGGGTCGCCCTGCACCAGAGGCGAGCCGGGTTCCGCTCCTCCTCGACGGCCGGTTCGCCTCCCTGACCGCGTGCACGATGACCGGCGGCAAGGGTCAACGAGCAGGTGCGGAGGAGGTTAAAATGACGGCCGCCGGTGACGGGAGCTTCTTCGTGCTTCCGTCCGAGATGGCGCCTCGTGCGCCGGCGGGGACCTCATGCCGGAAGGATTCACCGATTGGGTGTCGAAGCGCCGCTTCAATAGGTCGGGTTCCATGCGGCGGGCGACACGGCGAAGGCCCGCGAGCGGAGGCGCACGTGACGGACGTGTCCGAAAAAACCGCAGCCGCGACCGTCAAGATCCGGCTTCTCGGTGGGGTGACCTTGAGCCGAGGAGATCTAGTCGACAGAGTCGGATCGGGACGCGTGGCGGAGTTTGTCACCTACATGGCGCTAGAGGCTCCTCTGGGCGCAGACGCAGGACTTATCGCGGCTGCGTTGTGGCCTGGCGCCTCCCGCGTGCAGCAGCGCACGAACCTCAGACACCTGTGGCTTACCGCCCGCCGCACCTATCCGGTTCTGGCGATGGCCATTAGTCGGGATGCCGCGGAGGGCCCGTTTCGGTGGACGATGCCCATCGTGGTGGACGTCGCCGCCTGGGAGCGGGCCGCCGCCTCCGCCGGCACGTCCACCGAGTGGACGACTCTTGTAGCCGAATATGGCGACGGACTGGCCGCGAGAGCATCGTCGTGGGCACGCGGCTGGCATGACGCCCTGCAACGGGAAGCGGCGGCCCTTAGAAGACAGCTGGCCGTTCACCAGGCAGCCCGGCGCGCGTTTGCGGAAGCGGCCGAAACCCTGTCTCCCGCGATTGAGGGTCATGCCGCGACAGACGGCGACGTACGTACCTGGCTCCGCTATCAGGTGATGGGCGGCGGGGACCCCGGACTTGTTCGGAGCGCCACCCGCCTCGAGCAAACCCCCTTCCGCGCTGACCGCGGAGTCCAGGCCGAGCTGTCCCGACTGCGCTCGTTCGAAACCGATACCAAGGCGGACCTTCTGGTGGGTCGCTCGCGTGAGTGGATGCGCCTCACGGAAGCATGGGAGCGGACCCATCATGGATCTTCCGCCTGCGTCTTCGTGCAGGGATCGGCGGGCCTCGGCAAGTCGACCCTCCTGAGGGAGTGGGGACGCTGGGTGCAGGTGTGCGGGCTTCCGGTCATCGAACGCGTCGAACTGCTCGGGATTCTGGCGGAGGAGGACCGGGATTGGGGCCGCCAGGCGGTTGGCGGCGGGGGCATGCCATCACGGGATCGCTGGGGACAATATCATCGATGGCTGAAGCCGCTGACCGACAGTGGTCCGACCGTCGTGTTGTGGGACGACCTCGCGGCCGAGGACGATGACGCGTGGACGGGATTGGCCTACGTCCTCCGCCGGGCACCCCGAGCGCGAATTCTCCTGTGCGCGGCCATGCGCGATACGCCCGGCGACATCCGCAGACGCCAGCAGTTCCGAACCGCCTTACATACACTCGTGCCCTGTGAAGTGGTGACCCTCCCACCTCTCGGCCAGGAAGAGACGCGTGAGTTTGTCAGCGCCCGGGCTCCCCACCTGGATGTGGATCTGGACGCGCTGTGGCACTGGAGCGGGGGCCATCCACTGGCTCTCGTCACCGGCCTGGCCGCGATGGTTGAAGGAGGCATCTCCCTCGACCAGGCCCTCCCATCTGTAGTCCATCAGCGGCTGGACGGTCTCGCGCGTCCTCTTCAACGCCTTCTTTCTGAGATGGCGCTGTTGAACGACGCCCGCTCGAGCCTGTTCTGGAGGGCCGTAGCGGGTGCTCCCGCCGCAGACCTCGGCCGCCTGGCCGCCGACGGCTGGACCGTGCAGGGAGCTGATGGCCGGTGGTCTTTGGCCCACGCCGAGATTGCCCGGGCCATTCGCGAAGGAATTGTCCCCTCCCTGCGCACCAGGTATGCGCGCCGGCTGGCTGAAACGCTCGCGGAGACGCCGGATGAGAAGGACACGGCCCGGGTGGCAGATCTCTTTGCCGTCGCCGGAGACATCGAGGCGGCGTGCCTGTGGTGGAGGCGCGCGGCCGAAGCATCCCGACGGCAACTGCGACTGGCGGATGCCCGCCAGGCTTACGAGCATCTCATGCAGTGGGTCGACGGCGTGGAACGGATCCGTTGTCTATTGGATCTTGCTGGCACGCTGGCCGACCAGGGTCAGCGGCAGGAAGCTCTCGCGGTGTATCGCACCGCCTGCACAGATGCCCTGAGCGCCGCGGCGTTCCCGGAGCTGGCGGAGGCTCGGGCCGGCATGGCGCGTCACCTCCTCGCGACCGGCGAAGCACGGACGGCCGAGAGTCTGCTGGGTGAAAATCTGGCGTACTACCGCCAGCAGGACGATCAGGCGGGAGTTGCCCGGACACTCGTGCAGATGGCCGATGCGGCCAACCGCGCCGGGAGGCCCTCCGTGGCCATGGCGCACGCGTCTGAGGCCCGGACGGCCGCAGCCGCCCTGGGTCAGCCGCAGCTCGTGGCGGAGGCAGAGAGCTACATCGGCTATGTGGCCTGGGATCAGGGCGAGTATGCCGAAGCGGTGGCGGCATGGCGCCGGGCGGAAGGCGCTGCCATGGCGGCCGGCGATGCCTTGACGGCACTGCGGGCTCTCGGCGACATCGGCACCGCCTTGCTGGATGCCGGCGACCTGGGACCAGCCGTCGAGTACCAGTGGCAGAAAGCACTTCTGGCGCGCCGCCATGGGTTGCTGGAAGAACTGGCACTCGCGCTCGGAAACCTCGGCGTGGCTTACCAGGATGTGGGATTGTGGGAAGACAGCGACGTGTGCCTGGCCGCTGCCGCCCGCTTGATGCTTGCCCAGGCCGACGTGCGCAATGTGGCCGTGCTCATGAACACCCTCGCCTACACATATGGGGAAACCGGCCACCTGGACCAAGCGGAGGCACTGTGGACCTCCGCGGTCGAGATGGCGCGCGTCCTCCCGTGGGCACGCTCCGAGGCTCAGTTTCTGCTGCATTGGGCAAATCTTCTGTTGGACCGAAAACCCGACAGCCCCCGCCTTCCCGGTCTGTTGCGGCGGGCCTGGCAGCTCCGCGACTCGAGTCCCGAGTGGGATCGCGCGCGGTGGAGTGCCCTATGTGCTCGGGTGCTGACGAGGTCAAAGGTCCCAGCGAGCCGAAACGAAGACGTACGAAGGCGTCTTTCGTCTCCTGACGGTCCGTGGAAGCGCCGCGAGTCGCGTGCGCTTTTAGACTACGTGGCCTGGGATCTTTCCCGAACTCCGGCGGACCGCAACCGTGCCATCAAGACAGTGGGAAGCGTGTGGGCCGAGCATCCGCACGTCGTGTGGCAACGCTACCTGCAAGCGCTCACCGGCGAATCCCCACCCCTTCCGCGCCTTAGTCCCGTACCTGAATGGGTTCGAGCATACGGAGATCCCCGGGACACCCTCGACGAGGAGCTCGTCCGATTCTCCCGAGCGTTTGTCGCATCCGTCGAGCACGAACGTGAGCGCGACCAGGAAGCGCTGTCGTCGCTGCTCTCTTCTCCACACTCGGAACGATAAAGAGAGTTCAGTCCGTGCCGCCGCTTGCGCCCGCCACGTCGGTGACGACGTCAAGTGTGTCGATACCCGGCGTGTCTTGACGGTGACGGAGAGGGGCCATCGCCTCGCGGTCTTCAGACACGCCGTCGATCGAGATGTGCTCGCGCATGCGTGAGGCGACATACTGCTCCTGGAAACCGTGTCCAGGCCCGACCGGTCCGGCCCAGACCGCCAGGCGCGGCCCGACGAAGGGTGCCGGCAATGAGAAGCGGGCCGCATACTTGCGGCCCGCTTCTGACATCTCCGCCTACGGCAGCTCAAGTGCCCGGAACACCGGACCGGTTCCGTCCCGGTGGCCGACCGCCGCGAGCGAGCTCAGGTAGCCCCGACTCGGCGACCCGGTTCCAGCATTGGGACTCGCCGTTGTTCCCGTGACGGTAAAACCCACCTGTCCGGAGCACTGCATCCCGGTGGTCTGGCCGGTCGACACGACGGAATACGTACCCGGCGGGTAGTCCGCCGGTACCGTAAAGCCCGTGGTCACCGAACCGTTCGCCTGTGAGATGGTCTCGGCCACCACCGTGCTCCCAAAGACCGTGGTGACGACTTCCTGGTCGCCATAGCCCAGGGAGGAGATGGTGACGGTTGTCCCCGGAGGCCCGGATGTAGGCGCGTAGTACCCACCGCAGATGATCGTGAACGACGCGATGGTAGCCGAGTCACCGGTGGCCCCGGTAGCCGTGATGGGGTAGGGCCCAGGTCCGGGCACTATCGGCACGGTCCAGGTCGTTGCAAACGTACCATCGCTTCCCGCGGTGGCCGACCCCAGGGAGATGGGCCCGTTCGGCCCGCCGAACGCCAGATTGATCGTCTCGCCGGCCGCGAATCCGGTCCCGTCCAACCCCAGGACCCCGGTCGGCACTGACCCGTTATACGTAGGAACCCCGAGGGCGGGACCGACGGTGAACGTACCCGTCGCGACGTCGCCACTCGTGGCGCCGGTGGCAACCACCGGGTAGGGACCATTCGGCACATCCGGCACCGCGAAGGTCACGGTGAACGCCCCCGTCCGGTCGGTTGTCGCGGTCGCAACCGGTTGCCCGTTGAAGGTGACGCCGACCGACTCGTTCTTCCCGAAGTTGGTGCCGGTCACGGTGACCGTGCTCGCCAACGGGCTCGAGTCAAAGATGTCGGCGCTGGATGAGAACGTCGCCGTGCCGGTCTGTGGACTTACCGTGATGGCGGCCCCCGTCACGGTGAACGGGGCTTGCGCCTCATCCGTCGCCGGCCCCGTTTGGCCGGCCGCGATCACATTGTAGGTTCCTGCCTGCACCCCGGACGCCACGTTGAAGCTCGCGGTGAACGAGCCCGTGCCGTCAGCCGTGGCGGTCGCCACCTCGTTGGCGACCGCGCCAAACCCGATGGTGAGGAGGTCATTCGCCGCAAACCCACCGCCTGACACCGTGACCGTCGTCCCCGTCGGCCCGTTCGTGGGCGACAGCGTCACGCCCGGCTTTACGGTAAACGGTGCGGTGGCGCTGTCGCCGGTGGTCCCGTTGGCCGTCACGGTGTATGCGCCCCCGGGCGTAGCGGGCACCGCGAACGACAGGCTGAACGACCCAGACCGATTGACCTTGGCGGTGCCCACGGTGGAGGTGCCCTCGGCCGCGTTGCCCAGAGACACCGTCACGCTCTCCGATTTCGCGAACCCCGAGCCGTTGACGGTCACGTTCTGGCCGGGAGAACCGTTCGAAGGGGAGACCGTGATGCCGCGCGTTACGGTAAACGGAGCGGTGGCCGTCAGACAGACCCCTGCGGCGAGACAGTCTGAGGTGCCGGTCGCCGTCACCGTGTAGTTACCCTTGGCGAGACCTCCGGGCACGTTGAACGTGCTGGTCGGGAGGTTCCCGGCGCTGTCCGTGGTAACGCTCAGGACCTGGTGCGTTTGGAAAGTCACGTTCACGGTCTCCAGGTCTCCGAACCCGGATCCGGTTAACGTGACCGTGGTCCCGGTCCCGCCGCTTGTCGGAGTCACGCTGATGCTGGCATCGTTGACGAGGTATTGGACCGTCGCCTTCTGCGCACTGGCGCTTCCAACGCCTGTGACGGTGACCGGACCCGACCCCAGGCAGCCCCCGCCGCATCCGACGGAGCCCGACATGCTGAACGCCACGGCCGAGAAGGAACCCACACTGTTGGTCAGTGGAGCGGCGATGGCGTCGCCCTCGGTGTCCGTGAGCGTCACCGTCTCATCAGCCCCGAAACCCTGACCGCTGACTTGGACCTGGTTTCCCGGTCGTCCCTCTAACGGGGTGAGAGTCAGGGCGGCCTTCACCGACAAGGTGGCGGTGGCCTGGTCGCCGGTGGCGCCGGACGCTCCGGTGGCCACCACGGGATCACTGCCGGCGATGGTGGCCGGAACGGTGAAGCTCGCGGTGAACCCTCCCTGATTGTCGGTGGTGATGGGGGCAGCCGGCGTGAGGGCCGTTCCGTTGAAGGAAAGACTCACCGCCTCGGTGGGATGAAAGCCCGAACCCGTCACGGTCACGGACGCACCGGGCGCAGCACTGGCGGGCTTCAGCGTGATCACGGCCCCGACCGTGAACGTCGCCTTCCCCGTGAGCTTGCTCGACAGACCTGTCGCGGTCACGGTGTGGGGGCCGTTCAGGACGCCCTGCGGCACCGTGAAGGTGGTCGAGATATCGCCACTGGTTCCGGCAACCGTCGTCCCCACCGCGGTGGTGTCGAAAGCCAGTCCGACGTCCTCCCCAGCACTGAAGCCGGACCCGGTCACGGTGACCGTCGAGCCGACCCCCCCGTTCGTCGGCGCTAACGTGATTTGCGGACCCACGGTGAAGGCCGCGGTGGCCTGGTCCAACGTGGTCCCCGCCGCGATGACGGTGTGCGAGCCGTTGTTGGTGGGAGTCGGGACGTCAAAGGTCGCCGTGAACGACCCACTGGCGTTGCTAGTGGCGGTCGTCACCTGGTCAGCCAGCGAATCCCAGTACACGTCGACCGTCTCGGAGCTGGCAAACCCCGTGCCCGACACCGTCACAGAGGTGCCGGAAGGGCCTGTGCTCGGCTTCAAGGTAATGGTCGCTCCCGTGATGGTGAAAGGCGCACTGGCCGTCGCAAGGCTGCTCCGGCCCGTCGCCGTCACGGTGTAGACTCCGGGGCCGCTTAATTCGCTCGGCACCTTCATCCCGGCCGTAAACGCCCCCGCGGCATTCGCCGTGGCCGTCACGAGATACTGCAGCGCGCCGAGGTTCCCGAAATCGATGTCGACGAACTCTCCGGCCTGGAACCCGGCCCCGTTGATGGTCACCGCCTGTCCGATCGGCCCTTTGGCGGGGCTGAGCGTGATGACCGGGGTGACCGTGAAATTGGCGGAGGTCGTGACGCCGCTCGTCGCGCCCGTCGCGGTCACGGCGTACGAGCCGTCGGTCGTGCCCGCAGGCACCGAGAACGTCGCCTCGGTGAAGGACCCGTTGGCGTCCGTCGTAGCCGTCGCCACCCCGGTCGTGCTTCCGAACGCGATACCGACGGCCTCGTTGGCCCCAAAGCCACCCCCGGCCACGGTGACGGAGGTGCCCACCGGCCCGCTGGCGGGAGTCAGGGAGATGCCGGCCAGCACGGCGAACGAAGACACGGCGGTTAGGCCACTGGCGGCGCCGGTGGCCAGAGCGGTATAGTTTCCGTTGGTTTCTGGCGGAACGGTGAATGTCAGCGTGGCGGAGCCGGCGGGATTGGTAATCGCCGACGTGACCACGGCGACCGATGCCGGGAACGTCAAACTCACGGTTTCGGCAGCTCCGAAACCGCTGACGGCCCCCTTCACCTTCGTCCCCGGCGGGCCGCCGGTGGTTTTCAAGGTCAGCGCGGCCGTGACGGTGAACACGGCGCTGGCCGACAACCCGCTGGATGCCCCGGTTGCCACCACGGTATGGGAGCCGCCGGGTGTGGGCGGTACCGTAAAGGAGGCGGAAAAAGCACCCCGATTGCTAGCCGTGCTGGACCCGACACCGACCGACCCCCACGACAGTTTGACGGTTTCGCCCGACTGAAAGCCGGTTCCGCTTACAGACACCACCGTACCCACCGAGCCGCTTGTCGGGGACAGGGTGATGGAGGCGGTGGTGGAGCGGGCTGCCCCCACATAGGACGGCGTGATGAAGAGCGTGCCGGTCAGGAGGAGCACCGCCGCGCACGCCGTCACGACTCGCCGCCGCGAAGGGAATCGGACCTTCCCCAGGCGCCACGACCTAAACTCTTGCCATAACTTCACTTCCGGTCAACCTCCCATTTCCCTGCACGCCTTCCAGGACAACGGCTACGGCGGGAATCGGCGTCTGGTGCCGACAATCCCGTCGGCGACAGCGCGAGGCACGAAGTGTTTCGGGCGCGACGTCCACCGCGTGAGCGCTGACGCCGACCTCGCCCCGAATCCCCGGACAGAACCCCCGCCATCACCCGTGCCATGATCAAGACTGGAACGGCAAGCGTACCCGGTCGGGTCGCGACCGGTCCCAGCCGCATGGCTATCGCGGCGTTCACCGGATGGAATGCTTCATCCTTTCGCAGGCGTTCCGCCAGCGTTCCATGGGACGCGTTAGCCTCTACCGGCCTTGAGACGGCCCCCCTCCCCGGGCCGTAGCCCACCTTCCGGCTGACTGCTTGCCGACGCTCGAGGCTCTTTCACGACAGGGCCGCGGCTGCCGTGAGCCGTCTTGCAACCGGCCGCTCAGGCTCGAGGCAACGGCTGGACAGAAACGCCGCTACCGGCCCGCGCACATCCGTGCCGCCCAGTCCCCGACGCGGCCGCGTCGAAGCTCTCGAGAAGGGACGGCCTACGACGGACGGCTTGAAGCCAAAGGGCATTGGGAAATTGAGAGATACGGCGCGTGCAGTGCACCCGCGTCCGGCATCGGAGGGAGCGGAACCGCGCCCGCAGGTGCACCACAGTGCCGGTCTGGCTCCAGGCCGGTTGGACGGTGGGCCTGTCAAAGCAGCTTAGATAGAGGTTTGTTGGAAACGCGGAGCAGCCCCGACTAGAGGATCTTTACTTGAGTCGGCGTGCGCCCGGCGCACGGTCTGTCCTGGTCCGGAGGCACTGTGTGGGCCGTCGGGGGTGGGTACGGGCGGCTAGACCTGCTTACAGAGTTTTTACGAAGCGGACGCGACTTCCGCCGACGCCGTCGTAGTTGGTCTGAACCGGGATGTCGTCGACCACATCGTCGCCCGGCTCCACGTCAAACCCCATGGCTTGATGAAAGGCCACAGACCCCCGGTTGACCGGCGATGTGACGGCATGCACCCGCGTTACCCCCTGCGCCAGAACCCGCTCAAAGAACCCGCGGTACAGCGCGGCACCTATTCCGTGCCCCCGATACGCCGGATCCACTCCGACGAAGTGGATGTACGCTTCGTCGGGATGGCTCTGCGAGCGAAATCCTACAAGAAACGCCGCCACGCGGCCCTCCTCGTTCTCAACCGCGAAGCTCGTGTCTCCAAAGTGTTGAAAGAATAGTCGTGGCAGAAGCCCCGCCATCGGTCGGCCGCCCCACCATTTGTCCAAGACGGCAATCACTGGTTCGTAGTCGCTTTCGGCAAGAGGGCGCGTAGTCAAGGCCTGTGTCAACCTCTCCGCACAGAAGCGCATCGGATGGCCCAAGTATCCGGTCCGGCCGACGCCCGGTCAAGAACGACGCCAGGCCCGAGTGATGGCGCCGCTCTTGGTCGCACCACCCTTCGCACCCTCTGGAGGCCGGCCGCCCCGCATATGGGCACCAGGCCGAGGGGACTCGGACTCTTCGACAAGAAAGACCCGCAAAGCGCAGCCGTGGGGATTTCGCATATGTGGTGAGTCCGAAGGGACTCGCCATCCTGATGCTGTTCCAGGGTTCCTCCGGCATCTCTTAAGGTTCCTCTAAGCGCTTCCTCCCGCGGTTTAGCGGCGGCGCGGCGCTTCTCCGTTTATTGTCTTCTATGCGCAAGACATGCGGGCCGCCATCGCTCAGGGTTGGCGAGTGCCATCTCCCCGGGGGTTCTCGTTTCCACAACGAATGACGCCGGGCCGTTGAAAGGGCTGACCCGTATCGGTGCAGACGTGGTCTGCGGATTGGATGGCTCGTGGAGTCCCCTAACATATTCTGACGGTTTCGATTCGGAAGATGGTGCCGCGTACTTCCCGAAACCGCAGCAGGCGGTTCGCCGGGACGCCGGATATCGCTTCCCGCATCCGGCAACGGCCCTAGTGTTGATGACGCCTGGAACGCTATCAGCGCACCCTAAGAAGCGCTCGAAGCTCGGATCCTCAGCATCCAGCCTCAGGTCAGGCCGTGGCAAGGTCTTCGAGACCTTCCCGTTCAGCCCGACTCTTAGAAGCTTTGGCCGCCCGAGGACGTGTATCCGGGGCATCGTTGAACTGAGACGATTTGCTCCTCCGGGCGTCTGTCGAGTGGCACGATCGATTCGACCATGCCCGACCGTCGCGCTACAAACCGGATCGCGGCGGACTCAACCCGTCCGTGCCCTCGGGCGATGGTTCACCGACCAGGTAGGACTGTTCGTGTCCGGCCAGCAGCACGAGGAACCAGGTATCTGGTGGGAGTGGGCATGGCCACGGACGCGCCGGCCCGCAGAGCCGGACATGGTGCGATGGACCCCTACCGGCGAGATCATCCACATCGAGATGAAACCACCGGGCACACCGCGCGAGGTCCTGCCCGTGCCCGCGACAGAAGACCTGCTCGGCCAGTCGGAGCCCAGCCGGGGCCGGCGGGCCGCGTCCGGCTGGGTCCTGTTCTATGTCCGTCTCGACCGCTGGCCCGGGGGAAACCGTGATGGGGAGCAAGCACTGCCGGATCGCTGTGAGTTGCGATTGCCAGGTCAGGAGCTGACCACGGTCCATTGCGACGTGACGGACGCTGAGTCGCGCCTCATCGTGGATGGGGCGGCCATGCCGTAGCCCAACGCAAGTCCCACATTCTCTGATATTCTCTCATAATGACGCCGCTAGTATGCGGGCAGAAAGAAACCCCGCAATCGCTTGCGGGGCTTGACTTTGCTAAATCTGGTGCGCCCGAAGGGACTCGAACCCCTGATTCAGGCTCCGGAGGCCTGCGTGATGTCCACTTCACCACGGGCGCGCTCGCGTATTCTAGCATCCGACCACCCGAACTTCAAGGCGGCTATCATGGACCCTGGCATACTACAAGGGGAAGTGACTCATGTGACATGGTCCGGGACATCGTCCGGACTTCCGGACGACGTGGACATTTTACAGAGGGTAGACGCGTATCTGACATCCGCCGGCGTGGATCCCGCGCACCCGGCGCCCCAAGATCTATACGCGGTGGACCAGATGCACGCGTTTGGGTACTCCGCCACCATGGCGCATCTCGCGCGCCTTGAGCTCACAGCGGACATGCATGTGGTCGACGTGGGATCGGGACTGGGCGGAGCGGCTCGCGTGCTGGCCGGTGAGGCTGGCTGCCGCGTAACGGGAGTGGACGTGCTGGCAGGCCTGGTCGAGGCGGCGTCGGTGCTGACTCATCGCGTGCACCTTAATGACCGGGTCACCTTCGTGACCGCCAGTGCCCTCGCCCTGCCGTTCCCCGATGCTGCCGTGGATCACGTCTGGTGCCACTATGTCACGATGAACATCGAGGACAAGAAACAGTTTGCGTGCGAGGCGGCCCGTATCTTGAAGCCGGGCGGCCATCTGTCGGTGGTGGAAGTCGTGGCCGGTCCGGCGGCTCCTCCCTCCTATCCGCTGCCCTGGGCCCTCGTGGAGTCAGAAAGCTTTCTGAGGGGGCCACGCGCGGTGCGCGATGCCGTCGAAGCGGCGGGACTCGTCTTGGTCGCCGCGGAGGAGAACCTGCCCCGCCCGTCATGGCCCCCGGGTCCTCGTGTCACGCAGCGGCTCGACGTCATAATCAGTGACTGGGAGGCGCGCGAGCGCAATATGATCACGGCCCGCCGCGAGGGACGGGTGACCGACCAGTTCGTGCTCGCCCGCAAGGGGGTCGGCGCGTCTTAGCGCCGACCCCCGAGGTCGTAGTACCGCCCTCGCTCCGGCAGCCACCGCTCGACCCCTGGAGGCGGCAGCAGGCGGTCCGGCTCCTGGCTGTGGAGTGGAAACAAGATGTCGGGATGAACGATCGACACAAGCCGGTTCAGGTCCTCGGGGCTCGCGTGGCCACTGGTGCCGATGGCCCAAAACGGCACACGTCTCATCCGCAGCCACTCCTGGAGCACATCCCACAACGGATCGTAGGCGCCGAGCGGCTCACCGTTGGCGTGCACATATAGCGACCCCGGCCCCGGATCGAAGTCGAGCATCCACGGGACCTCGTATCCCGGGAGCTGGATGGCAAACTGCTCAGGATGACGATGGATGTCCCCGCTCACGGCGGGATCGCCCCATTCCGCCATCGCGCGGCCAAACCACGCGCTGAGGGCCCGTGCCTGCGCGGGAGGCCACAGAAACCGACGCCCATGGCGCCGGGCCGCCGCGACAAAAGCCTCGACGCGCTCCACGTTTCGCTGGTAAAGGCTCACCATGACCAGGCCCGGAGTCCGTTCGAGCGCCTCGTCGAACAGGGCGTCGACTTCGGCTTCGGTCCGAACAGGGTTTCTAAACCCCATCGACAGCGTCGTACCTTCGATGACGAGCGCGCGTGCTCCTTGAACCGCCTGCGCAAAGGCGAGGCTCTTCTCCGGGTGGCGCCCGTGAAGCCGGATGTCGCCGGTGAAGGCGAGCGCCCCATTCTCGGTGTCCACCCGGTAGCCGGACGCACCGGCCACATCATGATCCACTTCATACCGGGTGACCCGAAGCGGCCCCACCTCCACGGATTCACCGGCCGGCAGAGAACGGAAGGCCGGAACGCCGCCTTCCACGCGGTCTCCAGATTCGGCCAGGGCCTGCACCAGACGGATCGTCTCCGGCCCCGCGTACAGGGGCAGATCCGGATCGACAAAACCTGTAAGCCCCATGTGGTCAAGATGAGCGTGAGTGATGAAGAGGGCCGTCTGGCCGTCGGCTCCGCCCGCGAGGCCGGTCCCTTCCAGGAAGTCGGTCCGGTACACGTGGGGAATGCGGGGCGCAAGTCCAGTGAGAATCCGGTCGTGAAGCTCCCGTCCCGGCCGGGGGGTGACGCCGGCCCGAAAGGGCCCGGCACCGGGCGTATAGTCGAGGCCAAAATCGAGCAGGACGCGCCATCCACCCTGCTCAACCAAGATCTTGCTGGAGCCAATAACGCCGACTCCGCCCCAAAAGCTTACCGTCGCCATCCGCGTCGCCTCCCTCGATGCTGTCTCAGGCTCCGCGGTCCTAAGGCCGAAGCCCCTCTATCCATATCGCCACGCCGGGCAGGACATCTTCGAGCCGCTTGCCGGCCAGGTCGACCGGACCCGGAAAGTAGTCGCCGGGGCTGATGTAGGCGGTCCGGAAGCCCGCACTCTGTGCGGGAGCAATATCGTTCACATAGTAGTCACCCACGCTCATCACCTGCCCGGGCGGCGTTTCAAACTGTGCTTCCAGTTCCGCGATGAGGGGGAGAAGCCCTTCCGGCTTGTGGGCGGAGGGACGCACCAGATGAAAGGCGTCTTGAAGCCCGAGCTTTTGCAGGAGGGGCAGGCAGGCCTCCCGGGGGCTGTTGGAAGCGAGCGCGACCACCACCTGCCGTCGGGCTCGCGTGAGAAAAGACGGGAGGACGGCGGGGACCTCCAGCCGGCACGCGTCCGTCATCATATACGCCCGCGTCTTCATAAACGCCTCGTGAAGTGCCGTGCGGTCAAGTTGATAGGGCTCCGCCAATCGCGCCATCGCGTGCCAGGGGTCGCCGGCCTCCACCTCCCGGACCCCGGCCAGCTGTCGCGCCGCCCGACCCAAGAAGGTCTCCCGATCCGACTCCGGAATGGCCCGTGCAATCTGGGCCGCGTATTCCCGAAACGGCGCATCGCCGCGGTACACGGTGCCGTCAAAGTCAAAGAGAAGGAGCCCCCGCCGATGCCCGCCCATCAACCTTTCACCCCTCCGGTGGCGGCCGAAGCGCCGGCCATGAATTCTCTTTGCAGCAACAGGAACAGGACCATGACGGGAAGCGTGGTAAATACCACGGCCGCCGACAGGCCCGTCCAATCGGTCCCGTTCGTCCCCAGAAATGTCGATAGGCCGACCTCGATGGGCTGAACCGACGGGCTCGAGGTCATGATGAACGGCCATAGGAAGCTGTTCCAGGTGCCCAAAAACGTGTAAATCCCAATCGTCACCAGTGCGGGACGGGCCGACGGCAGCGCCACCTGGCGCAGGAATCGGAACCGGGATGCCCCGTCAATCTGCGCCGCTTCCCACAGTTCCAGCGGCAGTGAGAGAAAGAACTGCCGCAGGAGAAAGATGCCAAACACCGAGCCCGCAAACGGAAAGATCTGCGCCCAGTACGTGTTGAGCCAGTGGAGATCCTTCAGCACGATGTAATCAGGGATGATGAGCACCACATACGGCACCATCATAATGGACAGAAAGCCGGCAAAGATGAGGTTCTTGCCGGGGAACCGGAGACTTCCGAACGCGAAGCCGGCCAGGATCGAGGTGACCAATACCAGGAGCGTGGTCACCAGGGCGATAAAGATGGTGTTGAGAAAATAGCGGAGCCACGGCGCCTCGCTCCAGGCACGCGCGTAGTTTTGGAACACCCAGTGGGGAAGGAACGACGGTGGGAACTGCAAGACCTGGTTCGTATGATTGAGGGACGTGATGACGACCCAGTAGAAGGGAAACAGGAACAGGACCAGGAGCACCGCCGCCACCACCACCTGAAAGGCCCGGCGGACGCGGCGGGCGCCGCGCCCGGGGGTCTTCAGCGTCGGAGGGGAAGGACTTCCGCTGTCTTCCTGTCTGGTCGTCGGTGCCATGGCCCTCCCCCTCGTGCGGTGCGACTCGGTGCGGCTCGTACCCGTAACTTCGGCCCTAACCGCCCTGGTTCACGTAAGTCTGCGCCGCTGCCTGCTCCTGGGTCAGGACCTGCTGTACAGGTTTGTTCTGCAGCAGCACCTCCTGGATGGCGGTGGCGATGGTGCCGATGCCTTCGGTCCACCCAGGTTCGGCCGGCGCCGGCAGAGCGTATTGGAGTGACTCGGCCGCGATCTTCTGATACGGATGGGAGGCGAAGTAGGTGGCCATGAGCGGGTTCGCCTGTGTGGTGACCGGCAGGTAGCCGGTGTGCTCCGCCCAGTAGGCTGTCTGCTGGGGTTCGGTGAGCCACTTCATGAAGGTCCAGGCCGCACTGCGCTCAGCGCTTGTGGCCTTGGAGAACATGACGATGTTGGTTCCCTGGAGCACGTTGCCTTCGCCGGCGGGACCCTTCGGCAGCGCGGCCACCCCCATCGTGAACTTCCCGGCAATCGCCTCGTTGTTGTAGTAGTAGCTCGCAATCGTCGAGAGGTCGAACGCCCCGTGTTCCGCGCCGAGGGCGGTCTGGCCGGGATAGTTGGTGCCGAGCTTCATCGAGCCGTTGTCGTACATGGTCTTCAGCACGTTCATGGCCCGGACGCCGGCCTGGGACGCAAAGGCCACGCGACCGTTCACCATCAGATTTCCACCGTAGGCCCGGAGCAGCGCGACGTACAGGTATGTCCCGTTGGCAGCGGACGAGCTGGTCCCGGGATCCATCGAGAAGCCCCAGGTGCCGTGAGACGAGGAGGTCAGGGAATGGGTCACCGACATGAACTGCGTCCAGGTCGTGGGCACCGCGAGATGCTGCTGCTGCAGACGGTTCGCGTTGTAGTACATCACGAAGTCACTCTTGTTGAACGGCCACATATAGAGCTTCCCACCCGGCAGGAACTGGTCCTTCCACACTCCCTTGTACATGGAGCTGATGTACGTGGAGGACACCCCGTTCGAACCATGCACATACGAGGCCAGGGGCACGATGGCTCCCGACTTTGCGTAGGTGGCCGCCCAGTCCTCGTAGGCCTGCCCGATTGTGGGCGGGTTGCCGGCCGCGATGGACGCTTGCTCCTTGGCCTCCAGCGTGCTGTAGCTCGCCTGTACCTCCAGCGTCACGGTAATGTTCTTGTGCGTTCGGTTGAATTCGCTGGTGAGGTGCTCCATGGCCGGTGCCAGCGTGCCGGAGGACATGGCCTCCATGAACGTGATATTGACGTGCCCCGAGCTTGTTGAGGCCGCTGAGGATCCCTGGGTGCCGCCGCAGCCGGCGGCGCCTGCAGTCAGGAGGCTCGCGGCCGCCATAACCGCCACTGTCTTCGTGTTCATCCGCACACACTCCCTTTTAGTGGTTTTCGCCTACGCGACGAGCGGCTACTGGTAGAACGTCCGTCTGCGCGACACCCCCATTTGAACCAGAGTGAGTCCCCCGATGATGAGGAACAGGATGACGGCCAACGCGGCGGCGTGGCCGGTGTTGTAAAAGATGAAGGCCAGGGTATAGAGGAGGTAGCTCGTGGTGGTAGTAGAGGCCAGTGGGCCTCCGGCCGTCATCGTGTAGAACTGTGTAAACGCCTGCAGCGCCCCAATGGTGCTGATGACCAGCACGAACAGCGTGATGGGGCTCAAGAGTGGCCAGACCACATGCCGGAGCTCCTGCAGGCGTGTGGCCCCGTCTATCCGGGAGGCCTCACGAAGCTCGGTAGAGATCCCGCTCAGTCCGGCCAGAAAAATGATGACGCTGAAGCCAAGGCTGTGCCACAGCGTGAAGATGATGATGCCGATGAGAGCCCAGTGCGGCGACTGCAGCCACCCCAGCTCGGGCAGGTGCAGGAGGTGCAACAACGCATTCAAAAGCCCGTACTCGGGATTGAATATCCAAAGCCAGATGATGGACGTCGCCACGACGGGCGTGACGTAAGGCGCGAAGACGGCCAGGCGCACCAGGGCCCGGCCCGGCACCTGATCCATCAGGAACATCGCGATGACCAGGGCCAGGATCACCCCCACCGGCACCGTGCCGATGAGAAAATATGCAGTGATGAGGAGACTGTGCCAGAACTGCCCTGACGTGACCAGGTCGCGGTAGTTGCCAAGCCCCACCCATCGCGACAGGGATTCGTTCAAGAAATTCCAGTTGAAAAGGCTGATGTACAGCACAAACAAGGCCGGCAGGAGCGTAAAAACCAGAAACACGAGACCTGACGGCGTGAGGTATAGATACGCCGTAAAGTATTCTCGCATGCGGCGGCGGACGAACTGAGCGCTTGGATTCTGGCTCACGACCATCCTCCCGAACCATGGCCCAACTTCGGAACGTTCGAATATAACACAGGGAACCCCTCTGACACGCTCCCTCGTTCGCTATTTCGTGAGAATCTGCCGCTCCGGTGGGTGGGACTGTACGTGGTGACATTAGGTACCATCGTTGTTCGGCACGCACGTCCTGAAAAGGGGCCAATGGTTGGTTGGCAGGGACCGCTTGACCGTCTGTGATTGCCTATATGTCCCTGCCCGGCGGCTCCCCTCCGGTCCGGGTCCAGGCAGCCCTGGAGGCTCAATTCCTCCACCGATCCGCGGGAAACATGGCTGACATGCGAGGCCGGTGAAGAGATCTTGGGCGCGCCTGAACTGCCCGGGGGTTCTCACGCTCTTGCCGTGCAGCGGCTATGGCGCCCAGGTCCGCCGGGTACCGTCCGTGTCTTCGTTATTGTGTCGACGATGCCTGTCCCAGGCCGCCCCGGAAAAACAAGGCGCGCTTCCGAGCCCGGCCGCCGTCTCCTACCGCGTGCACGGAGCCACACCCACCGGGCGCGTCGGTCGTCCCCCGGGGAAAGGCCGAGAGGCGGGGCGCCGGATTAGGACCAGAACGGCCGGACACCGTTTCGATGCCGGCTTACGGCCTCCTACCTCCTGTTTATCGCGGTCACCGAGGAGGCGGCGGCCAGAGAAATGCCGCAGGCTGCTTTCCCCGCCTTATCGCTCGGTATGGCACACGCCGCAGGCCAAGTGCCGGACACGACTTCACGCCAATGTCGCCGCTCCCGTGCGAGAAGATCGGCGTAGTACCAGTATGGGGACGGTTGTTCTGTTTAGGCCCAGGGGCCGGACGTGAGCCGCAGGCTGGCAGACTTCGACGCACCGGACGGCGTCACCCAACCCACCGTGACCGTGTCACCGGGCACGTAGGCTGTCTCCAGGCTTTCCAGCTGGCTCGGGGAGGTCACGGTCTTCCCCTGAAACGTCGTGATGACGTCACCGGGCGCAAGGCCAGCACCGGCCGCGGGCGTCCCCGTCTCCACATTTTCCACCGCCGCTCCCTGATGGATCGATTGGTCGATGGGGCCGAACTGGGGCAGCCACTGCGAGGGCGCGACACCGAGGATGCCCATGATGGCCATGGGCTTCAAGAGCACCTGCTTGGATGCCTCGTGCCGCTCAATCTGGTGAACGATAGCCATGGCTCTTTGAATGGGAATCGAAAAGGCGGTCGTGCTGAACCCCGACCCGCCCTTGGTCCCGCTGGCGGCCGTGTCCATTCCCAAGACCCTTCCAGCCGTAGTGACCAGCGGTCCTCCGGAGTCACCCGGTGCCAGCGCCGCCGACATCTGAATCATGTTGTTGAGCGTCTCGGTGCCACCGCGGAAGTTGGTGGCTGTAATGGTCTCACCGAGCTGCACGACCGCCCCGGAGGTCACCGTGGGCATTCCGCCCTTCCCGAGGGCGTTGCCGATGGCAATCACAGCCTCCCCGACCGTCGCGGGTACACTGGAGATGGACACCGTAGGCAGGTGGGATGCCCCCTCCATGCGCACCAGGGCGACATCCGCTGTGGGGTCGACGCCAATGACTCGTCCGATGTAGTTCTGAGACTGCCCGACGATGTGAATGGAAATCGTGGCGGCCTGTTCCACCACGTGATTGTTCGTGAGGACGAGGCCATTTGACGTCAGGATCATGCCGGTGCCGGACGCGCCCCCGCTGTTGCCCGGAAACGTCACGTTAATGTCAACCACGGCGGGCTCTACCCGCGCGGCCACCGCACTGGCCGAGGCGGTGCCAGGCGGCGAGGTGGTCGCAGACGGCGTGCGGCTGCTCGATGAAGAAGGAGACGTCGCCCTCACGCCCGTGCTGGAAGACGCGGCACTTTGCGCGCCGACCGCTGGCAGGGAGATACCGAGCCGCGAAAGGAACCGCGGGTGCGCGAGCGCCAGCGCCGACCCTCCAATGACGACCGCGATAGCCAGTCCGACAGCCCCTGCACTTTTCGTAGTCAGCCCTCCGCCCCGACATGCCATATTGACCAAGACCTCAATGGATTCGCCTTATGATGACATGTTTACGACCGTTTGGGGCTTAGAGTCTGCTCAGGGTCACCGAACTGACCCGAATCCAACCGAGAGTGTGCTGGGCCTTGGTCGCGCGCCGGGCCGATGAAGGAGACGCCCACCGCCGAATGAACGGAGAGGACTTCCACGCTCCTGGTAAGGCCGCCCCCGAACACCCCCCTGGCCCGCCGAAGTGATTGCCCTTAGGCCCTACGGACTGGGGCACGCTGCTCCTCGCCGCCCGCACCAGTCCGACATTGGTCCCGATGTACGCATGGCCGGTTCGACCCGGCTCTCCCAGTGTCTGTCATGAAAGACTCCACGCCGAGGGATCCGGCCACCCCGCCGAGCCGGCGGTGTCTCGTCTCAATGGACAAATCGCCCAGAGCATCTAGCGCCGGAAGGTACTGGCAGCCTTGCTACGCGGCCCGTACTCATGGGGCAGGGGTCACCGAGTTCCTGCCGCTTCTGCCCCGCCGTGCCGGCACTCCCCGGACTCGCGGACACGGACGTGGATCGCCCGGAAACTTCCCGGCCGCGACGTGTGGGCGGAATATCGCCGGCAAAACCAGGAAGAGGAGCTGGCCCTCTTTTTGCTGGCATCGCGTCAGGTACGCCTGGGCCTCCGCGATACCCGCGGTCAGGGCATCCCGCGCGACCTCCCCGTCCTCGGTCCCCGGCCCGCTCCGTCGCGACTGGTGCGCCGCCGGCAAACGCTCCGGCCGCTATCGCGGTCAGATTTTCGGACGTGACGAAATCGGCGGACCGAAGCAACGATCCCCGGTTTATCGATGCCCATGATACTTTGCAAAGATATGTTGGCAACTTTATGCTCGCTTCATGAAGCACGCATCCAACAGTCGTTCCGGCAGCGCTCGGCCCAACACGACCCTGCTGTTGGACCCACGAAATTTGCGGGGGCTGGCCCATCCGCTGCGCGTGCGCATCCGCGCGGCGCTCAGCGAACACGGCCCCGCGACGGCCACCCAGCTGGCGGTCCGTCTCAGCCTCTCGAGCGGCGCCACCAGCTATCATCTTCGCCAACTCGCCCAATACGGGTTTGTCGTCGAGGAGCCGGACCAGGGGCATGGTCGTGAACGGTACTGGCGGGTGACGCATGCGGTCGTTGAGTATGACTCCTCCACAGGCGCGGAGAACCCCGACCTGGGCGGCGTATACCTACGGGCTGTCGCGCAGCTCTACGCCGATCGGATCGTCCGCTTTGTCGACGAAGTCGGGGACGCCCCCGCGGTCCTGGGCACCGAATGGGTCCGGGCGTGGACGATCAGCCATTGGAATTTGCATCTGAGCGCCGTGGAAGCGTCCGCGCTCAAGGAGCATCTGGTGGATCTGCTGCAGGGATACACACAAAGACCTGTCGAGGCCGGAACGAGACAGGTCACGGTCCAACTCCAGCTGCTTCCAGCCCGGCCCGACACGGACGCATGACGACAGGCCGTCGGAGTCTCCTGGGATTTTTGTCGGCGGTAGGCATGTCCGACCTGGGGACCCGGATGTCATTTCTCGCCGTGCCGTGGTTCGTCCTCACCCTCACAGGGAGCACCGTGGATATGGGCGTGATGGCGTTTGCCGCCAGCGCGCCATATGTGGCGGCCCAGGCTCTGGGCGGACCTCTCATTGACACCTGGGGGGCGTGGCGCGTGTCCGTGGCCACGGACATCCTCGCCACTGTGTTCATGGGGGCCGTTCCCATGCTCGACGCGCTGCACCTCCTATCCTTGACCGGCCTCGGAACCCTCCTGGCGGCGGCCGGCATCGTCCGGGGGTTGGGCGACTCCGCGCGGAAAGTGATGGTCCCCGGTATCGGCGAGGGGGCGGGCCTCGCGCTCGAGCGCAGCAGTGGGCTGTTCGACGGCGTGAGCCGCGGGGCCGCTCTGGTGGGCCTCCCCATAGCCGGCGTCCTGGTGACCTGGATCTCGGCGATTAATGTGCTCACCGTGGACGCCGGCACGTTCTTGGCGTCGGCGCTGTTAGTGGGCCTGCTGGTTTCCCGGCACGTCGAGCCGCCCGTCACCGCGCGGCAACCTGGAAGAGAGGAGAGCTATCTCACCGCCATGCGCACCGGCCTCCGCTACTTGCGCGATGATTCGCTCCTCCTGTCCATCGCGATCATGGTGCTCATCACAAACTTCATCGACCAGGCCAACTCCACGGTGCTGCTGCCACTGTGGGCTCACAATATCGTTCACAGCGCCGTCGCCCTGGGCCTCGTCGGAGGGGGCTTTGGAGCCGGGGCGATAGCCGGAAATGTCCTCATGACGTGGCTCGGACCGCGCGTGCCCCGCCGCCTAGCCTTCGGCGTCGGATACTTCCTGGCCGGGGCGCCACGATACATCGCGCTGGCGCTCGGTGCGCTGCTGTCTCCGGTGCTGGCCGTCTTCATCGTCGGGGGCCTGGGTGCCGGCGGCATCAACCCGATTTTGGGCGCGGTGGAGTACGAGCGGGTCCCCCGACCACTCCAGGCGCGAGTCCTGGGCGCCCTGGGTGCTGTCGCCTGGGTCGGTATTCCGTTCGGAAGCCTGGCGGGTGGCGTCGTCGTGTCGCGCATCGGGCTCACCGCCACCCTGTGGTTCGGCGCTGTCCTTTATGGCCTGACCACGCTCATGCCTTTCGTCTTCCCCGTCTGGCGTGGTATGGAGCGCCGGACTGATATGATGGGGCCCGCCGTGCCACGGCATCCGGTATAAACCGGTGGACCATCGTATTGCCCTGCCCGCCGACACTCACGTAAGCGCCCGCCACACGACGCCCTGCTCGCTTTCTTCATCCCATTCCGCCGGGAACGGGTGGTCATACTCAGGCGAGTTAGCCGCGTCACCAGAGCCTGTGGCCTGGACGTGGCCCGTTTCCTGATGGTCCGGGCTCGCTGCGGCCCCTGCCCGACTGAAGACGGTCTCGACCGAACAGGGGACGCGGGCGACGCGGCGCCGCGGTCCGTCCCGGTGTCACAGGGAATGACAGGTCGTCGACGTAGAAGTTCCCTCGCGCCTTCCTCCGGGAACCCGTGCACGCTGCTGGTGGGCCGGAGCCTGTGCTACCTGCGTCCCATGGCCAACGTAATGATCACCGGCATGTCCGGCGTCGGACAATCCTCGGCCTTAGCCGCGCTTCAATCTCACGGACACCGGGTGGTGGACGCCGACGCCTGGCCTCTAGCCAGTCAGTGCTCGACGCGGACGGGGCCAACGCCGGAGCCTGGCGGGAGGATCTCGTGCGTCGCCTCATAGAAGAACACCGCGTGCGGCCCCTCTTTATCGCCGGCTCCGCCACCAACCCGGGAAATCTCTACGGTTCACTCGACCACATCGTGCTGCTGTCCGCACCGGGTACCGGCCTGTTGGAACGCGTGGCCAGGCGCACCAATAACGCGTACGGCAAGAGCTCGAACGAGCAGGCGCTCATTCCCGGCAACCTTCGCGACGTCCGGCCACCGCTGCAAAAGACATGCCCAGTCGAGATCGACACCGTTGTCCGAGAACTGGAAGGGATTCTTGACGGCTTCTCTCGTCGTTCGGTGCCTGCGGTCGCTCCCCGACCGCCGAAGCTCCACCCTTAGACCCCTGACACGTTCGAAACCCCCCCACGGGCGCCCGTGTCTGTTGTCGAGCACTCTCCTGCCGACGGGCGATTAGGCATCAGGAGGCGCGGACGGCGGCGTATCGGGAGAGCCGTGGCCGGCGGGATGGTCCCCACCGCGGCGAAGGACTGGGGCGGTGCCATCTCGAACCGCGCCGAGATCCCCCTGACAATCTCGGGCACCTCGCTTGTCAATAACGCGGCTGAGAATGGCGGCGAGCTCGCCGGGGACTTTGCTGCCACGGCGGCAGTCACCGGTTCCTCGCGTACCTACAATCTGGCCATGGCGTACGGCGGCGAGATCCTCAATGACCGGGGCTCCGTGTCCGTCGCTGCCCCGTCGTTTGATGACAACTCGGCCGGCAACGGCGGCGCTATCTACACCTGCTATGGCGGGACCATCTCCGCGACCGGCGTCACCCACTACGACCAGCGCCCCAACAACCCCGCCGGTGTGTAAGCCATGAGCCTTCGTTCGCTCCCCCCAACGGGACCCACAAGCGACGGCACCTTTGGGGGATGGACTATGGATGCGTCACCGAGAGGACCCGCCGGCCGACTGTTCCGAAAAATGCTGAGGGGAGACGGGGGCGAGGCCACACCGCCCTAAGCCCGGGCCTTGACGGCAGCACCGGGGCCGGGCAACGGGATTACGAGGCCGCCG
>JAJZYZ010000101.1 GCA_021797815.1 Bacillota bacterium | reverse complement strand
ATCCGTTTCACCCTGCGCACGCGGACGACGCGCGAGCGGCCGGAGCAACCCTTTGACCGGGCCACGTGACCCGGACATGTCCGAGGGCGAGCGGCGCCCAGCTGCATGACACCGTGACCGGGGAGGATCGACGCCTGTCTTTGTAGGCCGCGCGGTCCGTCGGCATAAAGACGGCATACCTCTTCACAGACCGGGCTGGCGCCGGGGGACACGGGTACATCATCGGGGCGGTGCGGACGGGACCGTCCACCTTCCTTGGGCGTGTCCTGGAAAAGATGCGCTGCGGACGAACAATGGCAAGGAACGGCCCGAGCGGGGCATCAACTCCTTGCCCTGAGCGATGTCGGCGGCGCCATCAGGAAAGCCGCCAGAGCCATCCCGGACAAGCTCCCTGCCACTCCTGTCGCGGGCGTCATCACCGTGCGTGCGCGTCTCGTCGAGAGCGTGGTCGGCAGGCGAATACGGGTGCGCGAACGGATGCCTTACACGATGGACGGAACGCCGAGTTGGATCGCGTGTCGTCGGAGCTGCCTGACCCGGCCGAACCGGAGACCGTTTCCGCATGGCAGCCCGCTTGGCGTCTGAACTTGCGCCGGGACGGGGTCCTGGAACATGGCCAGGGCGGGCCTCGGGGCCACGATGCGCCTGCTTGGCCCTAAACTTCGTCCCAAAGATCTGGGGCGCGGCCGGCTCGAGGTGTTTGAAGGCAGCGACCCTGGTTGTGGGAAGTGAACCTGTCTGGCCGGTGCTCGAAGGCCCGCGTGCCAGAATACATCTGGTTGTCCGCACATAAAATTTGGCAGGAGCGGGGTTTTACCGCCGATTATTGTGGGAATTCTCTCGCAAAAAAGCGCGAGAGGGGCGCTGGCGAAGCTCGATCCGCATGGGAGGTTTTTCGCGCCCGGCCCTCGTCGTCGGCGTCGCCCCGATCCTCCGCGCCCTCGCGGACCGCATAGGGATGGTGGCCGTCATAGATGGCCTGGTCGCCTGGGATCCCAGCCGTTGCCATTTGTCCCCCGGAGAGCGCATTCTGGCGCTCGTCCTGAACCTGCTCACAGACCACCAGCCCCTCTATCAAGTGATGGACGCCTTTCGGCTGACCGATGTACCGTTGCTCCTCGGGCCGGGGGTCACGGCGGAGGATTTGACCGATGACGCGCTGGGGCGTGCGCTGGACTAACTGGCGGCGGCGGGCCCCGCCGCCATCTTCAGGGCGGTGGCGGCGCGGGCCTATGCCGTGGAGGCGACTGGCTGCGGCGCGGTGCATTTCGATACCACCTCTCGCTCGCTCTACGGGGACTATCCCACGGCCGACGGCACGCATGGGATAAAGTGGACCCCTCTGTCAAGACAGCCGATCGGGTTATCGTCGTCCCACTCTCCCTCCTCTCGGGATATGAACGATCAAGATCGTAGCTGTCGTCGTTTGAGACAAGAGCGGATGGTCTGGGAGCGACGGGACCGTTCCTCCTTAGCCCGGGGCTGTTCCGAACCGCGAACTACCCTCGGTGGCTTCGGTCCCCCCATAGAGCCATATCGACCTTGCGGGGCGTCCAGTACCGCGAGCGGAAGCGCCGGTTCAGGGCGATGGCCTGGTTTTGCATGATGCCGATCAACGTGGCGCCCTCTTGGACGCTCAGTGACCCCGGACTTCCACTGGCGGGGAACAACTTGGCGTGCATGGCGGCAACGGCACGTCGCTCGGGGAGGTCGTGTACGTGGAACAGAGCATCGACTACAAACTGGTCCACCGTCCCGAACCATTCCGGAAAGAGAACGGCCAAAAGGCCCGACCCGCCCGCCACCCCAAGTCCGGGAATCTGCGTCGCAACCGCCATGCCATGCTCGACATGGTTCGGACGGACAGCAAAAAGGTCCCGCTGAATGCTACCGAGCCTGGTCAGCAAGGGGTCTTTCATCTGGTACTTCAGGAGCGAAGCCCGGGTGGTTGCGAGCCGATTTGGCTGCGTGTACTTCCAGAAGAAGTACCGGTCATGAAGCCACGTGAAAAAGGCCGATGGGGTCAGCGTCCGGATGCGCTCACGGTCCAAGGCATTCATTTCCTGCTCGACGTCTTGGTGATCCCGTTTCACCGCCCGCCAGTAGTCGTTGTCGACTAGGGACCGCCAAGTTGCTTCGTTACTGTGGAACCACATCGCGTCGTCCATAAGGCACCCGCCTCTTCGTTGGGATTTTGGGCTGCTTCGGCAAGCTCCCCTAGCCGCCATCTCTGGGCGCTGTTACCAATTTCGTGGTGGTAGCATATCCTACATACGATGAAGGAGGCATTCGTGCCCAAAAAAACCGTTTACATCAAGGACAGTGACGTGCAGCTCTGGGACCGCGCTGAGCACCTGGCAGGCGAGGGCAGTGTATCTGCCGTCCTCACAGAAGCGCTGCAGCAGTATCTGGAGGGCCAGAAAGTGCTCGTCGGCACGGTGCGATTTCAGGCAGGCATGGAGGCGACCCAGACGCGCGTGCAGCCTGTCAGCGGCGGGTGGCTCTTAGCGGTGCCTTCTGGCGCCCCAGAGGATGACGGGGTTCAAGCACTCCGCATGGCGGGAATATGGCCGGACCGGTTCCCAGTCCCGGTAGCCCCTCCGGGCCAGCAAATGTGGGTGTGGGTGCCGTCGAGCTCGATTGCGGCCATATGGGTTGCGACCGGTAGAACCGTGGGTGGCGTGGACTTTGGGGAGCGGGCTCGGGAGGCCTGGAAGGTTTTACGGGAGACAGCGACGGCAGGGGAGACCCTTTCGTACAGCGAGCTTGGCGACCAGTTGGGGGGGCTCCATCCCTATCGGCAAGTGCCCCAAGTCCTGGACATCATCGAGCGATGGTGCCTAGGCCACAACTTCCCCGACTTGACCGGTGTGGTCGTAAGCCGTCGGTCGGGGCTCCCCGGTGAGGACTACTGGCGTCAGAACGGGTGGGGTGATCTCGCCGTGGCTGCTCGTGTGGACCGATGGCGCGAAGCACAAAGGGCGATGGCGGTGGCCCATTGGCCACCAACCGCTCCGTTTTGAGACCACCCACAGCGAACGATTTAGGCTAGGTACCTCGCCCCATATCTCCCTCATGAAGAGACGAAGGGAGTCCCGTCCATGATTAGACGACCCTCAGGAGAATCCTGCTCCTCATGCCACTATTGGACGGCGCGACTTGGATGCTATTACTGGCTTCTCCCAACTTCGACCAAGGACTGGTGTACGGACTATACGCCTCTGGCAGGCGCGTTGGACCACACTCGCACCGCCCAGGCCTGGATCTACAAGTTTGATATGGGCACTGTGTATCACCAAGGAAAGGGCCGGGGCGCATTCGCCCCGATGCCCGAGGCACTCCACGCACTGGTCACCTCTTCTCGAGCCCACTCGCCTACCCAGGTGGCTGGGTGGTGGGCTAAACAAGCTTGCGATGCGTGGTCGTGGGGCTACGAAGTCAATCGCAGATACTGTGCCCAGGCGGTAGAGATGGTGCGTTTGACGCGCAACTGGATCCCGCCCAACATGCGCGCCTCCATCTATCTGCGCGCCTCCAATATCAGTCGGAACTGGTTTGCACGGGCGCACAGGGATTTCTCCTTCACGGGCTCCGACGGGAGGGAGGTTTACTGGGGAACTGTGTGTGTGCCCACCTTCAGCGCTCCACCTATGCCGTGTGCGGGAGCCGTGGAGGCCATAGCGCAGGCCCTTGTCGACGAGGACTACGCCTTTGACTGGGCTGGCGCGTGGGCGGATCTCGACGATTACGGCATCATGGCTGTCCTTCACGTACACGATTTGTGGGACAGGGCCGGCCCTGGGCGGGGCGCATACACCCGCCTTGACGCCCTGTTCCGATGACGCCCGATCGTCGGTCAGCTTCCAGTGGTTGCTTACACCCGGAGGACGCTGCGAGGGGGCCCGAGGCGTAATTCAGCTTCATGCTCGCTATACAGCTGACTGTCCGCACATAAAATTTTCTAGGCCGGCCCTTTTCGGAGGGAGAAGTTGCAATCGTCACGCAAAGGCAGACGGGCCACCGGTGGTGAACCCTCCGTTTTATGGACAGTCTTCCTCGTTCCGGCGTGGTGGTGGGCGCCGCCCCGGTTCTGCGTGCGCTCGCGGATCGCATCGGCCTCGTCCCGGTCATCGACCAGATGGTCGCCTGGGGCCGGGAGCGTTGCCGCCTGTCTCCTGGGGAGCGGATCCTCGCGCTCGTGCTCAATCTGCTCACGGATCGGCCGCCGCTCTATCCGGTGACGGACGTCTTTCGCCTCACGGATGTCCCGTTGTTATGGGGGCCGGGGGTGACGGCGGAGGATCTGACCGACGATGCGTGGGGGCGGGCGTTGGACAAGCTCGCCGCGGCGGGACCGGCCGCGGTGTTCAGCGCGGTGGCCGCCCGTGCCTATGTGGTGGAGGCGATCGAGCGAGGCGAGATGCCCTACGACACCACCTCGCGCTCCCTTTACGGCGACGACCCCACGGCGTGACGCCCCGCCATGGGCATTCGAAAGACCATCGGGACGACCTGCAGCAGATCCTCTTCACGTGTTTCGTCAACCGGGAGGGCGTGCCCCTGATGGGCACGGTGGAGGACGGGAATCGCTCGGACAAGCGGCTCAACCGCCCGAAGATTGACCGCCTGGTGCGCGCGTTCAGCCCCGAAGCGCTGCAGGATATGGTGTATATCGCCGATTCGGCCTTAGTGACGGGTCCGAACCTGGACGCCTGGGCGGCGATTCCGCTCACCGGGCTGTCGCGGCTCCCCGATACCTTCGGGGGGCGGCTACGGCGAAAGCGGCGGCGTGGGCGGCCGACGCCTGGATCCCCCGCGGCCGCGTGGCGCAGACGCCCCGGGGGGCCCCCTACGCCGCGAGTGAGCCGACCGGCCGGATTGGCGACCGGGACTATCGGCTCGTGGTCGATCGGTCGTCGAGCCTGGCTCGCCGGAAAGCGAAGACCTTGGACTGGGACCTGCCCCAGACCCGGGCGGTGGCGGAGCAGGCGGCCGCCGTCCTCAGCGCGCAGGACTTTGCGTGTGCGGCAGACGCCGAGGCGGCCACGACGACCTTCGCGGGAACGGCACCCCGCTGGTGGCCTTGCTACCCTACGGTCGCACCCATCACCCTCACCGACAAACGGGCTCGCCCCGGGCGGCCCCGGCGGGACGACCCGACCCCGACGCACACCATCTATCGGGTCACCGTGACCTGGGGCTCCCGCGACGACGCGGCGGTCGAGACGGAGCTCGCCCGGCGTAGCACATTCGTGCCCATCACGACCCTCCCCGCCGACCGGTACGACACCGCGGCACTGCTGCGGGAGCACAAGGGCCAAACCGGCGTGGCGCAACGCTTTCACTTCCTCAAAGACCCCGCGTTGGTGGACGCGGTCTTCCTCCAGAAGCCGGAGCGGATCCAGGCGTTGGGCTACGTCATGCTTCTGGCCCTCTTGCTGTTTAGCTGTCTCGAAAGGCAGGTCCGCCACGCACCGGAGCCCTTTCCGACCGCGTATCGCGGCCGGGTGGCCCACCCTACGGGGCAGATCATTTTGCACCATGACCGGGGGATCCCAGTGATGTGGCGCAACGCCACGCACCGCTATCTCGCCGTGCCGACGGCGCACCGCCCGGCCGTCCGGATGATTCTCGAAGCGCTCACCCTCACGGAGACGATTTACACCACCCGCCCCGGGCCGCCCCGTTGTAAATATCTCGGATGCGCGGGTACGACGTGCGGCAGCCAAGATACATGCGGGGTAATCGGTCTTGGATGCGGCAGAGCGCCCGGGATGAGCTTCCGGATACGCGGCGGCACCTCGTCCACGAAGTCCGGCGGTCTCATCGCCCTAATCGTCGGAGCTTGCGGGCGCGGGTGCGAAACCACTATAATA
>JAJZYZ010000029.1 GCA_021797815.1 Bacillota bacterium | reverse complement strand
CCCGGGGAGGTCGCATGAAAGGCCTTATCTTGTCAGGTGGGACAGGCTCCCGCCTCCGGCCCCTCACCTACACGAGTGCCAAGCAGCTGATTCCCATTGCCAATCGCCCGCTCCTCCACTACGCCGTCGAAGCCCTGGTGCAGGCGGGCATCCAGGAGATCGGCATGATTGTGGGGGAGACGGCGGCCGAGGTGGAAGGGGCCATGGGAGACGGCTCCCGATTCGGGTGCCGTCTCACGTACATCCCCCAGTCAGCGCCGCTGGGACTGGCGCACGCGGTGGCCACCGCCGAGGAGTTCCTCGGTGACGACCCGTTTTTGATGTATCTCGGTGACAACCTCCTGAAAGGCGGCGTGACCCAGATTGTCGCCGACTTTGAGGAGAGTGACTGGGATGCCTCCGTCCTCCTGACACCGGTGGCCCATCCGGAGCAGTTCGGGGTGGCCGTCGTAGACGGGGCCACCATCGTGCGCCTGGTCGAGAAGCCGCGGGAGCCGCCGTCTAACCTGGCGCTCGTGGGCGTGTATCTGTTCCGTCCCGCCATTCACGACGCGATCCGGACCCTGGAGCCCTCCTGGCGCGGTGAGTATGAGATTACGGACGCGATCCAGACGCTTCTTGACCGGGGCCGCGCGGTGCACGCCGAGATGGTCCAGGGCTGGTGGAAAGACACCGGTCGTCCGGAGGACGTGCTGGACGCGAACCGGCTCATCCTGGAAGAGCTTGCGCCCCGCAGCGAGGGCGATGTCGATGCCGACAGCGAGATAACCGGACGGGTGGTGGTGGAAGCCGGTGCGCGCATCGTGCGCTCCACCATCCGCGGACCGGCCGTGATAGGCGCCGAGGCGGTCGTGGAGGACAGCTATGTGGGCCCGTTTACCAGCATCGGCCCGCGCGTACGCCTGACCAACACCGAGATTGAGATGAGTGTGGTGCTGGCGGATGCCGTGCTGGACTCCGTACCGGGACGCATCGACGGGAGCCTCATCGGGCGGGGCGCCCGGGTCGCACGGCGCCGGCGCTCTCCGCGTGCGTACGCGCTGGTGCTGGGAGACCATTCACAGGTGGAGGTGCTTTGATGCCGGTGAGTCCGACACGCATCGCGGGGGTCAAGGAGAAGATGCTGGTCCGGCACGTGGACAACCGAGGGTTCTTCCAGGAGATCCTCCGCGACGACGAGGACCTGTTGCGACGGTTTGGCCAGGCGTCCCTCTCCTACTCCCATCCCGGCGTCATCAAAGCGTTTCACTATCACGAGCGCCAGGACGACCTCTGGTTCTTTCCGGTGGGCGAGGCGGAGGTGGTCCTGCACGACCTGCGCTCCGGCTCCGAGACGAGCGGGCTCACGAACGTGTTCTACATGGGCGAGAGCCGTCCCACCCTGCTCATGATTCCTGTGGGGGTGGCCCACGGCTACCGGGTGCTGGGCGACCGTCCGCTCATGATTGTCTACTTCACGACCGAGTCGTACCGGCCCGGGGCACCTGATGAGAAGCGCATTCCCTGGGACGACCCCACCATCGGGTTTGACTGGACCACGGCGCCTCGCTGAGGGGCGCACACTGTACAAAGGCGGGACGTCGCATGCGCATCCTGGTGACGGGCGGGGCCGGCTTCATCGGCAGTAATTTCATCCGCTGGGCCCTTTCGGACCACCCGCAGCTCACGGTCGTGAACCTCGACGCGCTTACGTACGCGGGCAATCTTCAGAACCTCGAAGGGATCCCGGCCGCGCATCACGTGTTCATGCGCGGAGACATCCGGCGCCGCGAGGATGTGGACGGCGCCATCGGCGACGGCGTCGACGCCATCGTCCACTTTGCCGCCGAGACCCACGTCGACCGCAGCATCCTGGCGGCCGATGATTTTCTGACCACCAATGTGCTGGGCACCCAGGTGCTCATCGAAGCGGCCCGCCGGGCGGGTGTCCCCCGCTTTGTCCACGTTTCGACCGACGAGGTTTACGGCTCGCTCGCGCCGGATGCGCCCGCCTTCACCGAGACGGATCCCCTAGAGCCCAACAGCCCGTACTCGGCCAGCAAGGCGGCCAGTGACCACCTCATCCGGGCCGCCTTCCACACATTTCAGTTTCCGGCCGTCATCACCCGCTGCTCCAACAACTACGGCCCCTATCAGTTTCCCGAGAAGTTCGTGCCCCTCTTTGTCACCAACGCCCTCACCGGCGAGCCCTGCCCGCTCTACGGGGACGGGGAGAACGTGCGCGACTGGCTTCATGTGGAGGACCATGCCCGCGCCATCTGGGCGGTTCTGGAGCGTGGGCAGCTCGGCGAGGTGTACAACGTCGGCGGACACGCGGAGATGACAAACCGGCAGGTGGCGGAGCACATTCTGGATCTCGCGGGCGCTCCCCGATCGCTCATCCGCCCGGTCGCCGACCGGCCCGGCCACGACCGTCGCTATGCCATGAACCCCGACAAGCTGGAGCGCGAGCTCGGCTGGACCCCCAAGTGGAATTTCGCCGACGGCATCGCCGCCACCGTGTCCTGGTACCGGACGCACGAGGACTGGTGGCGGGCCGTAAAGTCGGGCGCCTACCGGGACTACTACGAGCGCCAGTACGGAGGCCGTCTTTCGTGAGTGCCGGACGCCATCTGGTGCTTGGCGCCACCGGCCAGGTGGGCGGGGCCATACTGCGCCACCTCGCCGAGCGCGGCATCCCCGCGGTCGGGACCGGGTTTCAGCGGGCCGCCGAGATTACGGTGGATCTCGGCGACCCGGCCGCACTTCATTCCCTGTTGGATGCGATCCGTCCCGGCGTCGTCTTCCTGACCGGGGCCTACACCCATGTCGATGGCTGCGAGGCCGATCCGGCGCGAAGCCGCCGGGTGAACTTCGAGGGGCCCGCGGCCGTGAGCGCCTGGGCGGCCGCCCACGGGGCGACCGTCGTCTTCTACTCCACGGACTACGTGTTTGACGGCCAGAGCGGTCCGTACGCCGAGGGCGACCCCGTCCATCCCCTGTCGCGCTACGGAGCCGACAAGCGGGCGGCCGAAGAGGCCGTGCTCGCGCTGGGCGCGCGCGGCCTGGTGCTCCGCACGGCCTGGGTCTACAGCTGGGAGACGACGCCCAAAAACTTCATGCAGCGACTGGCACTCAATCTGGCCGCCGGACAGACGGCCCGTGTGCCCGACGACCAGTGGGGCAACCCGACCTATGCTCCCGAGCTGGCCCGCGCCACCCTGGATCTTCTGGAAGCCGGCCTGTCGGGCCTCATCCATGCCGCCGGTTCCCGGATCATGACACGCTTTTCCTTTGCGAGCCTCATTGCCGACTCGTTCGGGCTGGCCGCGGATCAGGTGGTGGGCGTGTCGACCGCAAGCCTCGGTCAGGCCGCCCCGCGGCCCCTCCACGCCGGGATGCTGGTTGACCATCTGGCCGAAGTGCTCGGGTGGGTGCCGCGCCCGCCGGAGGCGGTCCTGCCGGAACTCGCGCACGCCCATCCCCTCGCCTGAGACGTCAAGAAGCCGCCGACGCCGGCGGCTTCTTGACGCGGGCGTGGCATCAGGGGTGAAACGCCGCCATGCGCTCCTTGACCTGGGAGAAAGCCGCCGCCGGGAATTCGGCCGCCCCGCCGAGGGTCGCCGCGCGAATAGAAAGCTCGGCCGCCTCCTCCAGCGTGCCGAGGAGACTCGCCGTGCTGGCAGGCGAGGTGTGATATACGAGCACGCCGTGATTGGCCAGGAGGACGGCCGACATGTTCGGGTGCGCTTCGGCCGTCTTCAGGATGCCGCCGACCGAGGCCTCCGACCCCCGCGGCGCCCAGGGCACCACCGGCACCGGTTCCGTGAGCCCCGCCCGCAGCAGCGGCTCGTACGCCAGCGGCAGCGGCCGATGCGCGATGGCGTAGGCCGTGAGGTGGGGCGCATGGGTGTGAATGATGGCGCCCACGTCCGGGCGGAGACGATACACGCCCGCGTGCATCTCGATAATCTCCCGGTTGCCGGGATCCACCTGACCGTCCAACACGGTGCCGTCTAACCGGATGACCGCAAACGAGTCGTCGGTGAGCGATGCGACGCTGCCGCCTCGCGTGAGGAGCATGGTGTCGGATGTGAGCCGCGCCGACAGGTTGGCGTGGGCGCGCCGGCCCAAGAGTCCGTTCGCCTTCAGATACTCCACGGCCTCGATGAGGGCCGCGGCCGCTTCACTTCGTTCCATTTGAGAATCCTCCCTACCGGTAAAATCTCCTGAACGCTCTAGATGTTGGGTGGCCCTGGCGGTTATTTTGACGCCACGCTGGCCGGCCGGTCCGGAAGCTTCGGGTCCGAGAGCGGCAGGGCCTGGCCCGTCTCCCAGTGTCGGGACCCCATAGCCTCGTTGAACCAACGGGGCGGCGCCTCCGCTCCCCAGAAAGTAGCCCGGCGCGGGTCGTTCAGATCCCACTTGATCGTTTCCCAGTCCGGGTCTGCCACCAGGTAGTCCCCGGTAAACAGTTCGAAGCGATTCCCGTCCGGATCGCGCAGGTACAGGAAGAAGGCGTTGGTGGTGCCGTGGCGGCCAGGCCCGCGCTCCATATTCTCTACGTAGCCGGTCGAGGCCAGCACGTCGGCCACATGCAGGAGGGTCGTGGGGCTGTGGGCGATGAACGCCGCGTGGTGGAAGCGGGGGCCGCGGCCGTTCGAGATGGCCAGATCGTGCGAGGTCTGTTTGCGCCGCAGCCAGGCCCCCCAGATGTGCTCGGTCCCGTCCGCGTCCCGGCTCACCGTGCATTCCGAGCACCGAAAGCCGAACCGATCCTCGTACCAGGCGGCCGCCTCTTCGATGCGGGGACTGACGTAGTTCACGTGGTCGAGGCGCATGATGGCGGCACCATGGTAGTCGGCGTAGGTCTGGAGCTTCCAGTCGACCGCCTCCAGCTCGTGCACAAACTCTACCGGAAAGCCGAACGGGTCCATGACGCGAAGGGCCCGGCCCACGGCATGCTCGGTTTCCGGGTCGACGAATCGGTGCCACAGCCCCTCGCGCGCGGCCAGTTCGGCAATCTGCTCCAGATCGGATGCGGCCGCCACCCGAAACGCCGCATGGATAATGCCCGGATCGTCGTGCCGGGTCAGCACGACCGAGTGGTGGTAACGGTCCTCAAGGCCCCGAAGATACGCGTGGTCGCGGTCGGTTTCGGTCTCCACGAAGCCCACCCGGTCCACCCAGAAGCGCCGGGCCCGGTCCAGATCCGTCACCGCGTACTCCACGTGGCTCGTCCGCCGGATGTCAAACGGGATCGTCATGCTCTTCCCCCTTTCTCCTGCCGTCCATCGCGTCCGGCACCGTCCGCCGCCATCTGACGGGGGTCACGTTCGGTCGTTCGGCTCGGGAGCCGGCCTACTCGCGCCCGGCTCCGGAATCGGGGTCTCGGCCAGAAAGCGGCGCACCCGGTCCTTCATCGGGTTCTTGTCGTAACTCGCGTAGAGCGCCCCCGCCATCCGCACCGGATCGCCGAAGAAGAAGCGCTCATAGAGGGTCTGGCGTCCACCGAACGTCGAGACCGCGATATCCCAGGCCAGCCGGAAGAGGCGGATGCGCTCGGCCGCGGCTGTATTCTTGGCCTGATAATAGCGATCGATGTCGGGCCGCAGATCGTGCGCCGCCAGATCGTTCTCGGTGGGGATGGCCATGAGGCCGCTCGCGCCAAGCTGCTGGATAATCTCGACCAGGCGCGGATACACGTAGGGAAACGTGTTGCGCGCGATGTTGAGCGGCGTCCAGTCCGGCGTCATGACGCCCCAGCGGTTTTCCCGGGCGCCCGCCTCCGATGCCGTCACAAAAGCCTTTTCGGTTTCCACCGCCTTGATGATCTCGGCAATCTTCTCCTGGACATGCTGGAACTGTTCGATGCCGATGGTGTCGACGATGAGCGAGGCCACCCCCAGGATGAACTCGGCCTTGGCGATGTTCTTCACGATCACCTGGTGGGTCATGTGCACGGTCGCGTCGGTGTCGGGATAGAGGCGGTTGCAGAGCTCGCCATCCTCCAGCAGGAACACGCGCTCCCAGGGCACCAGCACGTCGTTGAACACCACCATGCAGTCCATCTCTTCGAAGCGGGAGCCCAAAGGGTGGTCGAAGTGGCTCCGGCCGTAGTCGAAAGACTCCCGGCAGATGAGCTTAAGGCCCGGCGTGGTGAGCGGCAGCGCAAACGCGTACGCGTAAGGCCGGTCCTCTTCGGTGGCGCGAATCACGGTGGACGGAAAGACCAGAATCTCATCCGCCATCGGCAGCGTCGCCAGCATGCGCGCCCCCCGGATGATGACGCCGTCGGCTGTGCGCTCGACGATGCGGGCCGCGAGGTAGGGATCCGCCTGCTGCGCCAGCGAGGCGCCCCGGTTCGCCTGCGGATTAATCAAAGTGTGGGTGAGCGCGAGATCATTCTCGCGCACGTACTCGTAGTAGCGCCGGATGTTCTCCTCGAAGCGGGGGTCGTTGCGGGCGAAAAACGGCGCCGCGCTGGCAAGCGCCATGAGATCGGCGTTCAGATAGTCGGGGCTTCGGCCGAGAAACCCGCCCGACAGGTTCGCCCAAGCCTCCATCATGCCCCGTCGCCGGACCAGATCCTCGCGGGTGCGGGGGATGAGAAACGACAGGCTCACGGGGTCGCCGGTCGATGGCGACGCATAGGTCATCTGCTCCCGATGGGCGGGATCATGCTGGTAGTCGTAGAGGGCCGCGACACTCCGGGCGACGTTCCGAAAGGCCGGGTGCTGACTCATCCGGGACGTGATGCGGGTGCCGTCGATCCATAGGTCCCGTGGCTTCTCATCGAGGTCAGCCAGATATTGGGCACCGGTTCTCACACCCATGTCTTGCTCCTTTAAGGCGATTGACTAGACAAGGCGACGCAGACGCGACGGACAGCTACGGCTCAATCCGACCCACCATCGGGATGGCTGGTGGTCGAAGCGCTACCTGCACCGACTTCGACTCACAGTAGAACTCGAAGCTGTAATGACCGCCCTCCCGCCCGATGCCGCTGTCCTTGGACCCGCCAAACGGTGTCCGCAGATCCCGTACGTTCGGCGAGTTCACCCACACCATGCCGGCCTCCATCTCCGCGGCCACGTTGTGAGCCCGGCCCAGATCGCGGGTCCAGATATAAGACGCGAGACCGTAGCGCACGTCGTTGGCGATGCGGATGGCCCCCTCCTCGTCGGCAAAAGAGAGAAGGGCGAGGACGGGTCCGAAAATCTCTTCCTGTTCCACCCGCATACCAGGCTTGACCCCCGATAACAGTGTCCCTTCAAGAAAGTTCCCGACCGGAAACCCCGGCGGGCGCCTCCCGCCGACGGATATCGTCGCCCCTTCCTGCCGAGCAATCTCGAGATATCCGAGGACGCGGGCGAGATGCTCCGGGTGGATGAGCGGTCCGAGCTCGGTCTGGGGCGAGAACGGATCTCCGGTCCGGATGGCCGCAATGCGGGCTTGCAGCCGCTCTTCAAAGTCACGGGCGACCGACGCCTCGACAAGCACCCGGGATCCCGCCGTGCAGCGCTCGCCGTTCAGGGTGAACATCCCGAAGAGGACCGCATCAAGCGCCTGGTCAAGGTCGGCGTCCGCAAATACGATGACGGGCGACTTGCCGCCAAGCTCCATCGAGAATCGCTTTAAGGTCTGGGCGCCGTTTCGCATGATCTCGCGTCCGGTTTCGGTCTCGCCGGTAAACGAGATGAGGCGCACGTCGGGGTGCGCCACCAGGGCGGCCCCGGCGGTCTCGCCATAGCCGTGGACCACATTGAAGACGCCCGGCGGCAGTCCGGCCCGGTCGATGATGGCGGCCAGGCGGTCGGCCGTGAGCGGCGACCATTCCGCCGGTTTCAAGACGGCGCTGTTCCCGGCCGCGAGGCAGGGCGCAATCTTCCAGCACTCCAGCATGAGCGGGGTGTTCCAGGGAGTGATGAGGCCCGCCACGCCAACCGGCTGGAGGATGCTGTAGTTCAGGTAACGCCCCTCAACCGGATAGGTCTCCCCGGTCATGTGCTGCGCCATGTCGGCGAAGAACCGGAAGTTCTCGGCCGCCCGGGCCACCTGGCCACGGGTCTGGGCGATGGGGATGCCGGTGTCGAGCGTTTCGAGGAGGGACAGCGCTTCTTGGTCCTCCAGCATCAGATCGGCAATCCGCCGAAGATAAGTCGCCCGCTCCGCGCCCGGCATCCGCGCCCAGGATCCCGCCACGAACGCCGCGCGGGCAGCCTTGACGGCCCGGTCGACGTCGGCCTCCGTTCCCTCCGCCACCGTGGTGATGGGTGCGTTGCAGGAGGGGTTCAGCGTGGCAAAGCGGCTCCTCGCCTCCGCATCCGAAAATTCCCCGTTGATATAGAGCGGCACCTCACGCACGTAGCCCCGCGCCATCTCCTCGGTCACGCGGTCACTCCCTCCTCGCCGACCACCCGGTTCGCCAGTTCGCCGACGCCCTCCACCGCGCAGAGCATCTCGTCACCGGGATACACGTGAGAGATGCCTTTCGGCGTGCCGGTCAGGATCACGTCCCCCGGCTCCAGGGTAAGAAAGGCGGAGAAGTATTCGATGATGTCGGGCACGCTGTAAATGAGATCGCGCGTCGTTCCCTCCTGGCGAAGCTCGCCGTTCACCCGGGTGCTCACACGGAGCCCACCCGGATCCCCAATCTCGTCGGCCGTCACGAGATACGGGCCGAGAGGCCCGAAGGTGTCAAAGCCTTTCGCCTTGACCGGCGGCCGGAAGATGTTCTTCACAAAGTCCCGGCAGGTAAAGTCGTTCGCCACCGTGTAACCGCGTATGTAGCCGAGTGCCTCCCGAGCCGGGACGCGCCGCGCGGGGCGTCCGATGACGACCGCCAACTCCGCCTCATAGTGGCAGTACTCCGCTCCCGCCGGATACACCACGTGGCCCCGATGCCCGATCAAACTGCTGCGAGCCTTGATGAAGATGGCGGGATCGTCAGGGCGCGCAAGCTCCAGCTCGGCCGCATGATCGGCGTAGTTGAGGGCGAGACCATACACGGTGCGCGGTTCCACGGGCGGCAGGAAGATGGCCGCAGCCGGGTCGTAGGTGGCGCCGCCCGCGCGCAGGAGCCCACCGCGGTCAACTTCGACGGTGAGCGCGCGGCCTTGGTGCACGATGCGCGCGGTCCTCACGCCGTCACCTCCTCGATAAGCCCATGCCGGCGCAGGAGCTGCTCGAGTCCGGCGCGGTGCGCCTCTGTAACCGGGACCAGCGGAAGACGCAGATGCGGATTGATCTTTCGCATCATGCCGAGGGCCGCCTTCAGCGGCGCCGGGTTGGTCTCCCAGAAAAGCGCCTGATTAATCGCCAGCAGTTCGTAATGCAGGTTGCGGGCCTCGTCGTAGCGGCCGTCCCGTACGAAATTGTAGAGGTCGGCCACCTTTCGGGGCAGGATGTTCCCCGTCGCGCAGACGTGACCCGCCCCACCCACGGCCAGCATCGGGTAGCACAGAGCTTCGATGCCGGAGTACACGAGAAAGTCGCGTCCGACCGTTGCCAGGACGTTTGACACCTGCTCGAAGTCCCGGTTCGCCTCCTTGACGCCTATGATGTTGGGGGCCGCTTTCCGAAGCCGCAGCATGGTGCTGGGCTCCATGTTGGTGGCGGTGCGTCCGGGAATGTTGTAGATGACGATGGGCAGGTTGGCCACGGAGCGCGCCACCGTGTAGAAGTGCTGGAACAGGCCTTCCTGGCTCGGACGATTGTAGTACGGCACGATGATGAGCGCGGCGTCGGCCTGGAGCTCGGCCGCGTAGTGCGTGAGCGCCATCGTCTCCTCGAAGTTGGTGGATCCGCTCCCGAGGAGGACAGGAACGCGTCCGCCCACGGCGTCCATCGCGGTCTTCATTAAGAGGCGGCGCTCGTCGAGTGAGAGCGCCGCCGGCTCACCCGTGGTGCCGCCCACGGAAATCCCATGACTCCCCTCAGAAATCAGCCAGTCGATGAGGCTAACAAGCGTCTTCGTGTCGAGCTGGTTCTGATTGTCAAAGGGACTCACCACCGGAACGATGGAACCCCGAAGTCTCTCTTGAATCGTGCTCAAACCCTTTCCCTCCCGACGGTGGTCGCGTCGTGGGCCGACGCTTCGACGATGGCGTCGCGGGTCCGCTCGCGGTGCTCGCGCGCGAGGCGTTCGAGGACCGGGCGGGGACCCCGCTCGAAGATGGCTTCCAAGAGGCGGAAGTGCTCCTGGATCCCCGACCGCGCCCGGCCGGGCAGGAACGTATAGAGGCGCGGACGGATGACGTCGATGCGGTCATACATGCGCCGCAGCACGTCGAGGGCGTACGTATTCGCGAAGGGCTCCAGCAGCGCTTCGTGAAAGCGCCGCTCCAGGTGGCCGTATGCAATCATGTCTGACCCATCGGCGGCCTCTGTCTGTTGACGCGCAATCGCACGCAGCCGGGCCAGATCGTCGGGACGAAGACGCGGTGCAGCCGTGGCGACGGCCCAGGCTTCGAGCGGGCCGAGCGCCTCCAGGACCTCCCGCAGGGCACCGTCGTCAAGGTCCACCACCTGGAACCCCACGTGGTGGGCGTATGACACGAGCCCCTCAGCCTCCAGGCGACGGACTGCCTCGCGCACCGGAATCGCGCTCAGTCCCAGCTCGCGCGCGAGCTGGTCGATGACCAGACGAAACCCCGGCCCGTAGCGGCCGCTTCCAATGCTCTCGCGCAACACACGATAGACCCGCTCCTGCTTCAAGGAGGGGTCGGGTGCTGACATGTTGTCCTGGTCGCCGACCGCCATCATGGCCGCTGCCGCGAGGTGTTGGCGGCCAGGACCGTCGGCACCGGCTCTCCGTCGAGCCGCTCTTCAACCAGGCGGTCGAGATTGGCCAGCTTCGGCGGGTAAACTTTTTCGTACAGAGGCGGACCCGCGAGCCGGCCCCCGGTAAACAGCCCATCGTAGACCCCGTCGAAGGTGAGACGCACGCGCGCCAGCGGGACGGGAAGGCCGGGAACAAGCTTCTCCACCACTTCGGCCGTTCCGGACAGGGTGAAGACCGACTCAAAAAACACGGCCAGAGCGATGTCTTTCTGATGCGCCAGATTCCGCACGAAGCGCGAGCGCCATCCCACCATCAGATCCGCCTGCCGTGGCGGACGGCCCCGGATCCAGGACACGGCCGCCAGTTCCGGACGACTCCTGGCGCCAACTGATGCCAGAAGGGAAAGGTGTTCGGACGTGAGCCGGAGCAGCACGTCCTCCAGCGAGGGCACGGGTGGTCGGGGCGCCATGCTCCTCCCCCTTCCTCGTGGACTATTTGGACCCAGTATATGTGCGGCACGCTATCCCCCCACAAGACTATATTCATCATCGTATATGATATCATATGTTAAATAGCGACTGGAGTAGCGCCCTTTCATCCTTGCAAATTGCCCAAATCTGGTGCCCACCGGGGATGCAGACGGACCGGAAAGTCACGGTGGGCAACGGGTTGCTGGCCGTCGCAGGAACTTTGGCCCGTGACGTAGAAATTGAGCACATGGTCTGTTGATTTCTGTTTCCATGTGGTGTGTCTATCCTTGCGGATCCAAACATCTGGGTGTACCTTAAGCTTAGCTGAAGAGCTCAGTCACTAAGGTAGACACATCCGCGTTTCTCTTGAAACCCGCACCGCATCACGGCTTCAACAGGGGGCTGCCAACGGAATATGGAGTGTATTGACGCGATCGGCATACCCCTGACAGGCGGACGTCTCCGAGACGGGTCCACACGAGGCCTTGAGGCGGCATCTTGAATGATGAAAGGGGCTTCAGACTTACGATGAAGTCACGATTCCGCGGCTGGGCTGTTGCCGGGGTAGGCGCCTTGGCGATGGTGCTGGCGGGCTGTGGAGCCGGCAATGCGGCCGGATCCAGCGCCTCATCCAGCATCGCCCCGGGCCTGAACACCAAGTCCATCACCCTGGTGGGCGCGGTGCAGGCAGAACCGAACAACTGGACGCCGTTTTACTCGACGTCTACCTGCAGCACGCTCAACGCCTCGGTCTTCGGCCTCGCGTACGTGCCGCTCGTGTGGATCAGCAAGACGGACGCCATCAATTACGCGAGCGGTTATGGTCTGGCGCAGTCCATCACACCCAGCAACAACAACACAGTCTGGACCATCAAGCTCAATCCGATGTGGCACTGGTCAAACGGCAATCCGGTCACGGCGCAGGACGTCGTGTTCACCTGGGACGTGCTGAACGCCTCGACGGCCAGCAACGCGCCGTGGACCACCTGCGGCATCGGCATCGGCGGCATGGGCGGCGGCGTCGTTACCAGCGTGACGGCCCAGGGTCAGGACACCGTCGTCATGAAGACGTCGGCGCCTGAAGGGCCCACCTGGTTCGAGCACAACCTCATAGCGCAGATCGTGCCGGTGCCGAAGTCCATCTGGGACAAATATCCCACCAACATGACGCAGGAGCTCAAGTACATCGAAACCCTGTGGGCCACCCCGTCCTCCCCCGTGTTCAACGTGGTGGACGGTCCGTACCACTACGGACCCATGGTGCAGAGTGAGTACTGGACGCTTCTCGCCAACTCGAAGTTCTCGGGACTGCCGAAGCCAAGCATCCAGAAGATCGTGTTCACGTACAACACGTCGGGAGCCAACATCTGGGCTGGTATGCGCAAGGGGCAGTTCGCCACGGCCGGTGTGCCGAGCTCCTACTACCCCGACCGCTCGCAGCTGAAGGGCATCTACAACGTGAGTACGGCACCATACGGGTTCTGCTTCAACTACATGGTGCTGAACCAGGATCCGACGGCGTCTATGAACGGCATCGGCGCCGCGTTCTCGCAGACGGCAGTACGCCAGGCGATGCAGATGGGCATCGACCAGCCGGCCATCATCAAGGACTTCTATCATGGCCTGGCCGTCCCCACCTACAGCCCTGTCCCGTCTGTCCCGAAGAACGCCTACTATGACCCCAACATCACCAAGCTGTCTTTCAACCCGGCGGCGGGCAAGAAGCTCCTCATCGCCAACGGCTGGCATGAGGTGAACGGGGTCATGACCAAGAACGGGCAGTCGCTGTCGTTCCAGTGGCTGGTGGTGTCAGGCTCCACGACCATCAGCAACATCGCCCAGCTCATCAAGTCGAACTGGGCACAGGAAGGCATCTCCGTGACTATCAAGGAGCTGCCCTTCAACCAGATCCTGACCGATACAGCCACCAACAACAAGAACTGGGCCGCGGCCTGGTGGGGCGGTGGCTGGTGCTACGAGCCTGACTACTACCCGAGCGGCGACGGTCTGTTCAACCAGCCCGCGTTCGACGGCGGGTACAACAGCAAGACGCTCGACCATCTGATCACGCTGAGCACTCAGGCCACGACCCCGTCGTCCGCGCAGGCCGCGCTCGACAAGTACCAGGAGTTCCTGGCCAAGAACGTGCCGGTGCTGTTCCTTCCGACCGCGACTACCGTCCAGGGCATCAAGCCCGGGCTGACCGGTGTCAACAATGGGTTCAACCCCATCACCGTGGAGTCGTGGCTCAATGACTGGCGGGTGGGCAAGGCCCCTCCGTTCATGCCGTAAGGAACGGATCAGACGCGGAAAGGAGCCCGGCCAGTCCGGGCTCCTTTCTTGTGACAAAAGAGGTCCGGAAGAGCGGAGGAAAGGCCACATCCAGGCCCATCAGAGAGCTCATCCAGAGCGGGACAGCGGAGAAGGCCCCAAGACCCCAAAGTTTCGCCGGCCGCTGTGTCAGACTGACAGGAGAGCCGTGTCAGGAAGAGAGGTGGCCGAAGGTGAAACCGGTCGACCGGACGTGGTTCGAGCGGCCCACCCTTCAGATGGCACGGGATCTCCTTGGCATGCTGCTGGTGCATGAGCACGGGGACGGGCTCACCGCGGGCCGCATCGTGGAGGTGGAGGCCTATCTCGGACCGCATGATCGGGCGGCGCACAGCTTCGGCGGTCGCCGCACGGCCAGGACCGAGGCCATGTTCGGCGCCCCCGGCATCACCTATCTCTATCGCAGCTACGGCATTCACGTCTGTTTCGACGTAGTCTCGGGACCGGTCGGACAACCGGAAGCCATCCTCGTGCGGGCGCTTTATCCGGTGTGCGGGCTTCCCCTCATGACCCGCCGCCGGGGTCTCGTCCCGCCGCCAGACCGCGGCCCTCATCCCCGGATGGTCACGGGCGGCCCCGGCCGGCTCACCGAGGCGCTTCACATCACCATGGATCTCTACGCCCACCCGCTCTGGGAGAGACCCCTCTATATCGCGGAGGACCCCGATAGGCCGGGGCCGTTTGACGTCGCCGCCGGCCCCCGCGTCGGCATCGCAAATGCCGCCGAGGCGCGCTTCTACCCCTGGCGGTTTGCCATCGACGGGCACCCCGCGGTGTCAAGGCCCGCGGTCCGGACCGTTGTCGGGCTCAGACCCGGCGGTAGGTAAGTCGCCGCCGCCGTTCGCGGACGGCGGCCAAAAAGGCGGCGGGGTCACGAAGGGCCCGCACCGCGCCCAGAAGCGCCGTCTGGGGCTGACGCTCGAGCCGCGCCTCCCGCAGGAGATCGAGCGCCACCCGCCCCCCGTAGCAGCGGGCATCCCATGAAGAGAGGCCGAACCGGGGAAACCAGCTCGAGACCACGGCGCGCTCACTTCTCCGCATGTCGACCCGGTTATGGGCCCCGCCCTCATGTTCCCGATAGTCGAGGAGCACCTCCGGGATGTAGACGCCGTCCCCTCCCACCGCCAGCAGCGCAAGCCACAAGAGCCAGTCGTCGGCGCCCGGTGAAGACAGAACGGGCTCGAGTCGGGCCGCGTCGAAGGCGGTTCGCCGGGCCAGAACCTGGCCCGGCGTCGTGATGGTGTTGCGCCACTTGAGCGCATCGAGCGTGATCTCGGGCGTGCCGACCCGGTACAGCGTGTACGCCCCCGAGGCCGTCCGCATTTCGGCATTGGCAACGGCCATCGGGGCATCGGGACGGTGCTCCAGGGCCTCGACGGTCCGCGTGAGAAACTCCGGCCGCCAGACGTCGTCCTGGTCGAGAAAGGCCAGATAGCGGGTGCTGGCCAGGCGCGTGGCTCCGTAACAGCGGGCGTAAAAGACTCCGCGATTGTCGGCCCAGTATTCGTAGCGCACGCCGGGGTAGGCGGCCGCAATGTCGGCTGCGGTGTCACCTTCCGGCGACCCGTCTTCCACCACCAGGACGTCCCGCGAGATGGTGGCGGACTGGGCCGCCACACTCGCCAGTGCTTCTCCCAAGAAACGCCGGCCCCGATAGACCGGGATCACGATGCCGACGTCGCGCCCGGCGTCTACCGGCACCACGACCCCGAACCCGCGTGCCACGCTCTTGTCATCCCCGGCCGTTTTTCCGGCCCATAGCCCGAAAGCGCCGCCCGGGCCTCTGCCATCTCCGCCTCGCTCAGAACGAGCGGCGGGCCGAGCGCCTCCGCCCCTATCTGCAGCTCCGCCAGCCACTCGAGCATCTCGGCGCGCTCGAAAGCCCCCTCCAGGTTTCCGCCCACCGTCACGGCGCCGTGGTTCTGCAAGAGGACCGCCCCGTTAGTTCCAAGCGCAGCAAGCGTCGCCTCCGCCAGGGCGGCCGTCCCGTAGCGCACGTAGGGAGCCGTACGCACGGGATCGCCAAGGAGACCGTAAGCGTAATGGACCGGCTTTAAGGGACGACCGGTGATGCCCAGCATAGTGGCGTACCGGGAATGGGTGTGGACGATGGCAAAGACATCAGACCGTCCCGCATAGATGGCGCGGTGGAGGGGAAGCTCGCTTGACGGCGCCCACGCCCCGTCAACCTGAACCCCGTCCGGCAGCCGCACGAGCGCCACATCCGAGGCTGTCATGCCGCCGTACGGCACACCACTCGGCGTGATCGCCAAAAGATTGCTGTCGGGGACCCGGACACTCACGTTTCCGGCGGTCGCGACGACGAGCCGCCGCTCATAGAGGCGCCGCGCTCCCTCGGCCACTTGAGCGCGCGCCCGGGCCGCGTGTTCGGTCATTCCCTCAGACACGTCCATCAGGACACCCCCTGGCGAGACAGGGCGGCAATCGCGTCCCTGTAGGGCGGTCGGAGCACCCCCTGGTCGGTCAGAAAAGCCGTGACCAGCTCATGGGGCGTGACGTCAAAGGCCAGGTTCAAAGAGGTGACCCCTTCGGGCGCCACCCGACGGCCGGCAAAGCTCAGCACCTCCTCGGGAGGGCGTTCCTCGATGGGGATGTGGGCCCCGTCGGGGGTTTTCGGATCAAAGGTCGAAAACGGAGCGGCCACGTAAAAAGGGATGCCGAGGTATGCCGCTGCGAGGGCAAGATTGAACGTGCCGATCTTGTTCGCGGTATCCCCGTTCTCCGCGATGCGGTCGGCGCCGACGATCACGGCATCCACGAGGCCCCGGGACATGAGCGCCCCCGACGCCCCGTCGGCGGTCACGCGCACGGGTATGCCCGCCCGCTTGAGCTCCCAGGCCGTGAGTCGCGAGCCCTGAAGGAGGGGCCGGGTTTCGTCCGCCAGCACCGTGACGGCCTCGCCTCGCTCGTGGAGGAGATAGAGGGGGGCGGTGGCGGTGCCGTACCCGCCGGTCGCAAGCGCGCCGGCGTTGCAATGGGTCAGGATGTGGCGGGCAGACTGCAGAGCCTCGACCCCAGCGAGTCCGATCCGCCGACAAAGCTCTCGATCTTCCCGCGCAATCTCCTCGGCCGCACCGAAGACCGACGCCCGCAGCGACGCCACCGATCCATGCTCGTGGACGACCGCCTCCGTGAGGACGCGCTCCACCGCCCAGGCCAGGTTCACGGCCGTGGGTCGGGTGCGGCGAAGCGTCTCGGCGGCTTCATGAAGGAGTCTTCGCGCATCCGATTCCGAAGACGGCGCCGCGTCATCCAACGCCACCACCAAACCGTAGGCGGCCGCGATGCCGATGGCGGGGGCGCCGCGGACGGCCAGGCGGTAAATAGCGTCCGCCACCTCGTTAAGCTTGCGTGGCCGCACGACCCGATACTCTGCCGGCAAGAGCGTCTGTTCGATGAGGGCGAGGCCTTCCCCGTCCCACCAGACGCCGCCCTGCGATGCCGTCCACTCCGCCATTCCCGTCCCCAATGGTCATCCCCCCCGGTCTCGGTCCATGATAACCCCGAATGAGAGCGCCTACAGGCAGACTCGCCTGCAGGCAGGGAATGTCCGGGAGAACGCGAACGCGATACCCATGACGCCACATCGGCCATGGGGCGTCAGCGCATTTTGGGGCGCTTGAGGGGGCGGCCGGCCGTCATGCCATCGAGATGGGGCGAAGGGGGAGAACTCTCTATGGATCTCGTGCCCTTCAGCCGCACCTCGCCTCTCTTGTCCGACGCCGTCAATATCTACGTGGCCACCTGGGGCCACAGCCGCGACGCCTCCTACCAGTTCATCTATCAGTACGCCGGCTTCCCCGGCTTTGCGGGCTTTGTCGCCCTTGTTGAACGGCAGCCGGTCGGCATGGGTTTTGGTGTCGACGCCCGGCGCGGAAACTGGTGGGTGGACACGGTGGCAAGCGCCCTGGGCCCTTCCCACCCCGCCCTGTCGGACGCCTGGACGCTGGTGGAGCTGGCCGTGGCGCCCGGCCACCGTGACCTCGGTTACGGCACCATCATCCACGATGCGCTGTGGCTCAGCCACAACCGCCCGCGCACGGTCCTCTCCACCCAGCAAAACAATCTGGGGGCCCAGCGTCTCTACCTCCGGCTCGGCTGGCAGATCATCCACCCCGGGTTGCTGTTTGCGGGAAACCCGGTCCCTTACGTGATCATGGCGCGCGAGCGTCCCCAAGCCTAATCCGGCCGCGCGCCCATCGCCGTCTTCGGGGCGCGGCGGGACCTCTCCTCGATCGGTGCCGGAAACGATCGCCATGGGACATAAAAAAGCCCCTCGCCAAGGGCGAGGGGACTTTTCTCCGCGGCTTAGTAGCGGCGGGGGCGCTCTTCGCGCGGCCGTGCCTCATTGATGGTCAGCGCGCGGCTTCCAAACTCGACACCGTTCAGCTTCTCGATGGCGTGCTCAACCTGGTCGTCCGCGACTTCGACAAATCCGAACCCGCGGCTCCGACCGGTCTCCCGATCCGTCATCAGCCGGACAGCCTCAACATCTACGCCCGCCTCGTTCAGAAACAGACTCCGCACCGACTCTTCCGTGGCGGACCAGGGCAAGTTGCCCACATACAAAGACTTAGACACAGATCATCGCTCTCCCCAGATACTATTTGCACTGGGAAGCAGCTCCGGAGGCCTAGCGATCTACGTGGCTCATCCCTGACGTGCCTCAATAGTCTAGCACGTTAGGGAGAGATTTGCCAGTACCCGTTGGCAGGGCGCGCCCTCCTCAGGAAGGCACTTCGCGCGCGCCCTCATGGAACGGGCAGCCCCCGGATGCCGTCTCGCTGACGAGCGGCCGGAACGGCTCTTCCCCATCCGGTGGATCGGGTACGAGCGTCCGTGGCTCCAGCACCACCCGTACGCCCTGTCGAGCTCGGAGTGTCACCAAAGCTTCTGCCACCACCACATGCCCGGGCACGGCATGCATCCGGTACCGCTGCAGGACCGTTGCGATGATAAGGCGCATCTCCATCAGCGCAAACGACCTGCCGATGCAGGTTCGAGGTCCGGCCCCGAACGGGATGTAAGCGTGCCGCGGCTGGTCGGCCATCGAACCGTCAAGCCAGCGATCGGGATTAAACTCGTCAGGCCGGGAGAAGTACGACGCCTGTCGGTGGATGACCCAGGGAAGCATGACCACTCGCGTGCCGGTCGGGAATGTTCGGGAGCCGAGCGAAAACGGTTCCACGGCCTGCCGGGTGAGCCCCCACACGGGCGGGAACAGTCGAAGGGCCTCCTGCACCACCGCTTCGAGGTAAGGAAGAGCCCGAATGTTGTCGGCAGACGGCAGCGTACCACCCAGGGTGGTCCGAATCTCACTTTCGAGTCGCGCCAGCGCCGCGGGATTCTGGGAGAGAAGATGCCAGGTCCAGCCGAGCGCACTGGCGGTAGTCTCGTGACCCGCCAGGAGCAAGGTGAGGGCCTGGTCTTTCAGCTCTTCGGGCGTGAATCCATCGCCGCCGGACTCATCGGCGCCACGAATGAGGCTTAGCAGGTCGGGTTCAGCTCCGTTGCGCTTCTCCCGCTCGTCCAGGATCCGCCCGATGGCCCGTCTGAGACGTTTCGCCGCCCGGGTGCCCCGATTCGGGATCCAGGTGGGAAGCCGCACAATTTTGTACATGCGCCGGCTCGCGTAACGCATCCCGCTGGAGATGCTGTCACGCACCTCAGCGCTGAGGTCGGCATCCTGGAATCCAAACAGCGCCTCGGTCGCGACCGCAAAGGTCAGGGACGTCATCTCGTCGACGATGTCGTACTCGGCCCCGCCACGCCACTCCTCGTCCATGCGGCGAAGCGTCAGCTCCACCATCTTCGCGCCGAGGGGCTGAAGCGCGTCGGAATGAAAAGCAGGCAGGATGAGCCGGCGCCCACGCCGCCAGATCTCGCCCTCGGAGGTCAGGACGCCGTCGCCCAACACCCGGCGAAACGAGATGGGTCCCTGCGGCTTATGAAAAGCCCGGTATTGCGAAACCAGGACCTCATGCACATCGGCCGGCGCACTTAGGAGAAGGAGACGCGCGCGTCCCAGGCGGACTTCGAGACGGTCGCCCTCCGTGTTGGCGAGCCGGATGAGGCCGGGCAGCACGTCTCGTCGGATCTTGAAAAACAGCCGTATCGTCCGCACAGGGCGTCGTACTGTATCGACAGCCTGGGAGACGTGACGGCGAGAGAAGTTAAGAACTTCCAAAGCGGCGGCATCTAACATCGAACCAGGAGCCTCCCAACAGCTCAGTCTACCAGACTCTCCCATGCCTGATTCGTAATTGTCCAAGTCGACCCGCTCCGAGCCGCCGGGAGGGCACCGCCGGCGGTCCACCGACCGCCAGTAGCTCGAAAGGTCACACGCCACAACCGGCGGATCGGAGACCCGCGACGGACAAATGGCGATAGAGGGACCCGGCCGGCGACAGCCGGTTAAGAATGACGGCGGGGATTAAGCCGGACTGAACCAGCTGGCGAGAGGACGTCGGCTCGCGGGCCGCATCTCCACCGGCAGCCCGGCCGAGATCGCGTGGGGCGTCTTGGTGAGGAGGCTTTCGACCGCACTGTCCCCGAAGTGGCGGCCGAGAAGGGCCGCGACATCCGTGAGGCGGGCCGGACGATCCTGGGTCCGTCCCGCGTACGACGCGACCGCCTGCACGAGACCGGCCTCGATCAGTGACAGGGCTGAGGACATCGCCACCCGGGAGCTTTTTCGCCGCAGGTGCCGGGCAGCCGCCACGCCCACCACCTCCATCTCGCACAGCTTCTTCACCAGGGCGGGATTCTTTTGCAGCCCGTAATTCAGTTCGGGATGGATGAGGAGGACGCGGGTTCCCTCAAGCGACAGGTCGTACAGCGCGTCCAGGGTGTACGAGGGAAAGTCGTCTGGAGGGAGCTCGACGAATACATACCCGGAGTTCCCCAGCGGCAGGATACTGCCCTCCCGAAATTCACGGGCCAGATCGGGACGGAGGGCCGCCTGATGTCCCGACACGATCTGAAGCTCCAGCCCCGCCTCACGCGCCACCCTCAAGAGCCGTTCGTGGGCTGTGGTGACACGCGCCTTCGGAGAGACCGCCGAGGACGAAACCGCGCAGAGCACGCGGACCCCGTCGGCGTGCGCCTCATGCAGGCGCTTTAATGCCGCCTCCGGAGACGGGATGCCGTCGTCGAGGCCGGGAAGCACGTGCGCGTTCAGGTCGACCAGGGGGGCCTTCGGCTTCACGGAGTCCCTGCTGGACGGCGATTATAGTAGTAGGCGTAGTTCAGGCTCTCGTCGGGCTGCTTCAAATCGTTCAACACCACGCCGAGGATGCGGGCTTCCACCTGCCGCAGGAGCTCGAGCGCCTTCAGGTCGGCCTTGCGTGAGTTGAAGCCCGCCCGCACGACGTAGATCACCCCGTCGTTCCGGTTGGAGAGAATGACGGCGTCCGTGAAGCCGACCACGGGCGGCGAATCCAGCACAATGATGTCCGCCTCGGCCTCCAGCTGCTCCAGTACATCGCGCATGGCGGTCGAGCCCAAGATCTCGGACGGGTTTGGGGGAATCGGGCCGGACGTCATGATGCGAAGCCCCGCCAGGGGACCCGGGGCCAGATACTGTCCAAGCTCGCCCCCGCGCGTCACCGCCGAGGTGAGACCTGTGAGGTTCGGCAGTCCAAAGAGGTGATGCTGGGAGGGGCGCCTCAGATCCGCGTCGACAAGAAGGGTGGCGCGCCCGCCCTGCGCGAGCGCCAGGGCCAGGTTGGCCGCCGTGAGAGACTTGCCCGATTCCGGCACCGCGCTTGTCACCAGCACTTTGTGCAAGGGGCGTGCCACGCCGAGAAACTCGAGGCTCGTGCGCAGCGACCGATACTGCTCAGCGGCTGACGACCGGGGCTGGGTGATGCTTACGAGCCGAGCTTCAAGGGTCTTTAGCTCACTCATGAATCAACTCTCCCCGATCCGGCGGCCGGGCGTCGGCGGGCATCTCGACCCTTGGCCGAGGAACGCGCTCGGGCGTTGCTGGCGGGTGGCGCCGCGCTCGGACCCGGAATGTTGGGCACCAGGGTGAGCACGGGGAGATCCAGCACCCGCTTCACGTCGTCTTCCGTCTTCAGGCTGTCGTCCAGGTACTCGAGGAGGAAGGCGAGTCCGCCGCCTACCATGAGGCCCAAGACCAGCGCAATGGCTACGTTGGTCTTCGTCTTCGGTGACACCGGCAGGGTGGGTGTGGTGCCCGGGTCGACCACTTCCAGGTCCCGCTGCTGGGTCACCTTATTGATGTTCTTGACGGTGGTGTCGGCCACTGCATTGGCCACGCGGCTCGACCAGGCCGGATTCGGCGATGTCACCGCGATCGTCACGAGATCGGTGTTGGCGACCGGCGTGGCGACGACGTGATGGGAGAGCTCAAGCGCGTTCAAGGAGAGGCCCTCGGTGCGCACCACCGAGCTCAGAACCGAGTTTGACGTGGCCACCTGCGCGTACGTGGGCACCAGCGATTCGCCAGTCACCATGGTGGTGATGAGATTTTGGGCGGTATTGTACGGGATGACCATCAAGGTCGCCGTACTGGTGTACTGCTTGGTCAGCACAAATTTCGACAGGATCCCGGCCGTGAAGACTGCCACCACCGTTATGACCACGATCATGGCGAGACGCTTTCGGACGACCCGCCACAATTCGATTAGTTCCACGGCTCACCCTCGCAAACGTTGAAAATTTATCACAAGAAACGTCGGGTCTTGACGCTATTCCCCGCAAGGCCGCCCAAACCCTTTCCCCGAGACTGAATTCCCTCGGGCTGCGGGTGCCGCGCCATCAGGACCGCCCGCCGGAGCCTTGCACCAGACTGTCGATGATCCCGGAAAGCGTTTCGTGACGGGGCCTCCACCCGAGGATGCTGCGAGCCCGCTCCGAGGACCCGATCAAGATCGCCGGGTCTCCCGGCCGCCGGTCACTGGATGCGACCGGCACCGTGCGGCCAAGAGTCCTTTCTACTTCCCGCACCACCTCGCGCACGGAGTAGCCGCGGCTGTTGGCCAGGTTGAAGGCGTCGGACATGCCCTGCCGCTCCAGATGCTGAAGCGCCAGGACGTGCGCCTCGGCCAGATCCTCCACATGCACATAGTCGCGCACGGCCGTGCCGTCAGGAGTCGGGTAGTCCGTCCCGAAGAGGGAGACAGGAATGCCGTCACGGGCGGCCCGCATCACGTTCGGAATGAGGTGCGTTTCCGGCTGGTGCCGCTCTCCGGGAACCCCCGACAGCGACCCGGCGGCGTTGAAGTAGCGAAGCGCCACGTAGCGAACCTGACCCGCATCGGACATGTCGCGCAGGATCTCCTCCACCGCCCGTTTGGAGCGTCCATAGGGACTCGCAGGAGCGATAGGGTGGGACTCCGGGATGGGGATTTCGATCGGGTTGCCGTAAACGGCGGCCGTCGACGAGAAGACGATCTGGCGTACACCCTCATCGACCATGGCCTGCAGCAGGACCAGCGCCCCCCGCACATTGTTGTCCCAATACACGAGCGGCTCCTTTACCGACTCGCCCACCGCGATGAGCCCGGCCAAGTGGACCACGGCCTCAATGCTGTGCGCGCGGAGCGCCCGCGTCACAGCGCCGCGATCCCGCACGTCGACAGACAAAAAGGAACTCAGAGAGGCGTCGGGGTCGGCGGCGGTGTCAAGCCGTACCGCTCCGTAGCCGTTTCGCACCAGAACGGCGGTCACGGCCGACCCGATATAGCCCGCCCCGCCTGTCACCAGCACGTTCATCGGCGCGACCGCCGCGCGCGTGTCCCCATCCCGGGACCACGCCACATCACCACGGCCGCCAGAAGCGCGGTGACGAGATAGTCTTCAAACGAGATGCCGCCGAAGAAGGCGGACTCCGCCAGCATTTCTGTCAGTCCCGCCCCTAAAAGCGCAATCCATGCCCACCCGTGCTGCCACGTGGGCGCCCGCCGGAAGGCGGCCCGGACGGCCATGATCACCACGCCCAGGAGCAGAAGCACTCCGGGAATTCCGAGTTCCACCAGCGTTTCCAGGATCGCGTCATGCGGCGTGAGTCCGCGAAAGGAGGGCGGCACGTACGGGGCGAGGGCGGCCGGCGAGTTTCCCGGTCCAACGCCAAATAGCGGGTGGTGACGCGTCACCGTAAGCGCCGCGCGCCAAAGACCCGTCCGACCCGACAGACCGTGACCCCACAGCGCTTCCAGGCGTTTTAGGCCCGCCTTCTTGATGACGGCCGCGGCTCCCAGGAGCCCCACAACGATTACCCCGAGAAAACCACCCCAGCGCCATCGCCCGATGGCCAGCAAGAGTACGCCGACCACGGCGGCAATCCAGGCCGTGCGGGCGTAACTGAAGCCAAGGCCGGCTGCGGCCACCAGGGCCACGAGCCACCAGAGCGCCCGCCCCGCGCCGGGCGTGATCACGGCCAGTCCGGCTGCTGCCGGCACGGCCCAGGCCTCGAGATACCCGAGGGTGTTCTTGTTGGCAAAAGGCCACTGCCAGGCAAGGAGATGCCGGTGACCCACCGGCACGAGGAATCCGATGTGAGAATGAAGGGCCGCGATGCCGGCCGACGCGGCCAGCACCGCCCCCGCCACCGCCGTGGTGGTCAAAAGCTGCACGAAAGGCCCGGTCGCCTCGTGCGCGCTCATCAGGCGAGGAAGCGCCCAGAACGTGACCAGGAGCACGAACGGGATGCCCACGAGATAGGTGCGGTCGGACGGCAGATGCAGGAGGCAAACGACGACCGCCCAGAGGGCGTAGAGAAACGCGAACAGCCCGAGTCCGACGCTTCTCGAGCCCGCATCGCGCTGTGGCCGGCGCCAGGCCACCAGAAGGACCACCAGGCCGGTCACTAGCCAGGGGATGTACTCGAGATTGCTGGATGAGACCGCGTGCAAGATTTCAACAATAATGGAGTCGGCGACCAGGACGGCCGGCGCGTTCGCCGGGCGCAGAAAGACGAGCAGGCTTCCGATCACGGACACGATGACAACGACGAGAGCCTCCGTCACAAGCATCCTCCGTCCGCGCCTTGTTCGAGGCGACCGAAATGGCGGAGCCCAGCCGTGTCCGCATCCTGACTCTAGCGAAAATCGGGACTTGTTGTCGAGGAGAGGGCGTCGATCAGCTCTTTCAGGCGCGCCGCCTGCGGTTCGCCCCAGAGGGCCACCGAGCCTGGCGCGACGCTGGCCAGGCGCTCCCACTCCGCCCGGTCCTGCAGGCGCGCAATGGCGGGACCCCAGTCCTCATCCCGCTTGACCCCCACGACGGCCGCGGCCTCATCTTCCGACAGGCCCTTTATGCCAGAGGCCCACGCCACCACCGGGCGCCCGAATCCGAGCGCCTCCAACACCTTGCTGGGCGTTCCGGCGCTTACCTCGACCGGACAGATGACGATGCCATGGGACCGGTACCAGGACTCCAGATCCGCGACCCGGCCGTGGCCGGCAACGTGCGTCGTGCTGCCGTCGGCCCATTCTTCCGTCCCGCGGCCAACCAGATCGAGGTGATACCCACGCGAGCCGATAGACGGCCAGACGTCTCGCAGAAAACGCTGAAGGCCAAGCCGATTGGGAGGGTAATCGAGGTTTCCGACAAAAAGAACCCGCCGGGTGTCGGCCCATGGCAACGGGTTGCGGACTCTGGCGCCGTTGGGAACGACGAACGTGTCGAGACCGCGCGCACGAAGATAGTCGGCGTCGGCCATAGACGCCACCCAGCACTCCGAGAACCGGCGTCCGAGCGTGAGCTCTTCACGCCCGGCGCCAAGCAGGCGAAGCCGCTGCCCCCGGTAGAGGACGGGAAGGCTTCCCCGCAGCATGCCAAGACTGTCGGTGAGATCCAGAACATGGAGTCGTCCCGAAATTCGAAGTGCCCAACGGGCAGACTTCAGGGGATAGGCCGCGACCACGTCATACGAGTCCCGCGGCGCGCGCGGAAGCGCTGCCCGGTAGGGCAGGGATCCAAGCGGGGGCCCGGCGACCATGCCGGGAACGGCCCGAAGCGTTCTTCGGAAGGTCGTGTCGGGAATGATGCGATGGGTGCCGCCCGGGCGCCCTCCCCACTGCACGACGTCCACCTCGCCAAGCGCCTGCAATCCTGCCAGAAGCCCATAGGCACGCCACTCATCTCCCTGGGTGGGGTCAACAGGATTGACCGTCGTGACAAGCGCGCTACGCACGGGCCGCCTCTCTCAGCACCTCACGAGTGCGATATATCATGGTGTCCATAGTAAACCGAGTGGCGGCCAGGGTGCGTGCCCGGCCCGTAAAGTCTGACGGCAGCTGCAGGGCGTGGGCAATCCCGGCGCGAAGCTCCGCCGGGCGTCCCGGGGGCACGACGAGCTCCGGGTCGAGCTCACGGACTACATCTCCCATGCCGCCCACGTCAGTGACCACCGTCGGAACACCGAGGGCCAGCGCGTCAAGAAGCGTGTACGGGAGTCCCTCTTTCCACGATGGAATCGCCAGCGCGTTCACGGTCCGAAGAAAATTTTCCGGGGAGTCCTGCCACCCTAAGAAGGTGTGAGCGATGCGCGCCGCACGGGCCTCTCTCCTATAGGTATCCGCGAGCGGACCGTCCCCTGCCACACGAAGTTCCACTAAGGTTCCGGGACGCGTCAGCGCCGACACCAGCACGTCAAACCCCTTCTCGCGGGAAAACCGCCCCAAAAAGCCCACGCGGGGGGGATCGCCTTCCGGCGCTTCCCACGGAAGGTCCGGGACCGTGACGGCATTTTCTATTAGGATGCTGCGCCTTGCGCCCATTGCCATGGCCAGATCCCTGTCGCGGGCGCTTACCGCAATCACGGCCGCGCTCTGGCGCGCCGCCCAGCCCTCGAACCACCGGAAGACCATCCGGCTGGGGGCCGAGCGTGTCGAGTCCCACAGGACGAATCCGTGCGCCGTGAACACCACCGGGCGTCGGCGCACCCGTCCCACCAGGCGGGCCAAAAACCCGCCTTTCGAACTATGGCCATGGATGACATCCGGGGAAAACGCGTCGACGAGGCCGCTCAGACGCGCCACGGCCCGCACATCCTGAACGGGATCCGGGCGTCGGCGGATCTCCCGGATGTAGGCGGTGGGAACCGGGACCACCCGGTCGATCCAGGTGCCGCCCCCATGGGCGACAAGAACCTGGTCGCCCATGGCGGCAAGACCACGCACGAGGTCCGCCAGATGGCGCTGGGCCCCGCCGGCCTCTCCGCCGGTAATCACCTCCAGCACGCGCAACGTGGCATTCTCCTTCGCGACCGGTTATAAAGGAGATACGAATATTTGCGTCACCATGCTAACCCAATATGCGTTTAGACTCCGTGAGAGTCGCGATGCACGTCCGAACAGGCCTCTGGTGCTGCGGGGGAGTGAAGCGGTTGGGCCACAGACACCCAGGCGGTCTCTTTAGCCCGCGGAACCGTTGGATGTTGGCAGTCGTCGACATCATTCTCCTGAACGCTGTGACCACCCTGGCCTTCCTACTTCGTTTCTGGGGACTTCCCTCCTCATACAACTGGGCCGCCTACATGCGGCTTTTCCCGTGGGACGCGGGCGCACTGGTCGTCATCTTCTACGTCTACGGCCTCTACGGATCCCGGAAGCACACCTCGTCAGACTTGAACCAGCGCGTCGTCACGGCGGTCATCGTGAACGGGTTCGCCACGCTTGCCATCACATTTCTGGCTACCACCATTGGATTCCCGCGGAGCGTCTTCTTGATTTCCGCTTTCCTGCAGGTCCCCATCTTTGCCCTGTGGCACCGGCTTTACCGTTCCCTGACCCTCCGGGACGCCCCGCCGACGAAGGTTCTGGCGGTTTGCCGACCCTCGGAGATCGAAGCCATGGTACGGTACGCGGGCCAGTACCTGCCACGCATCGACGTCCGGCAGATCGCGCCCGACGCCCCCATGCCGGACATAGCCGCCGCCGGCGCCGTTATCGTAAGCCGGGACACCGATCCGGCCATCCGACGCCGTTACTTTATTGAGTGCCTGCGCCTTGATATTCCCTGTTTTTGGATGCCGGATGCGTACGATCTGCTGGTATCGGGTGCGGAGCTCACGGCGCTCGGAGGCACGCCCTTCTTGGAACTTCAACCCGTCCGCATTCAGCGTGGGTCCATGGCCGTAAAGCGCGTCGCCGACATCGTGCTGGCCGCGGTGGGACTCATCGTCCTCTTCCCGGTGATGGCCGTCATCGCCATTCTCATCAAGCGAGACTCACCTGGCCCCGTCCTTTACTGGCAGGAGCGCATCACCGTCGGCGGCCGCATTTTCTCGCTGGTGAAATTTCGCACCATGGCCGTGGATGCAGAGGCCGCGACAGGTCCGGTCCTCGCCTCAGAGAAAGACCAGCGCGTTACCCGCCTGGGCCTGATTCTCCGATCAGCCCATCTTGACGAGCTTCCGCAGCTCTGGAATATCTTGCGCGGGGAAATGTCGATTGTGGGACCGCGTCCGGAGCGTCCGGTCTTTGTCGATGGCTTCCGTAGTGACATCCCCCACTACGATCTCCGGCACAACGCCCCGCCCGGTCTTACCGGCCTCGCCCAGCTGGAGGGGGGGTACTGGGCTTCCCCCGAAGACAAGGCGGCGTTCGATGTGCATTACACGAAAACACACAGCTTCCTCCGCGACTTGTGGCTCATCGCCACCACCGCTCTTCGTGCCGAACGAAGAGAGCCGGACAAAAGGGACCGCAGGGCCTGACCCTGGCGTCCAGGGCAACGGTTATCCACGCCAGCCCTTTTAGTGAAGAAGGGATGAATTCATGCGCGTGGCGGTCGACGCCCGATACGGTCTAATGGCAAACCGGCGCGGCATAGGCGTGGCTACCTATCATCTATTGCGGGCGTGGCGCGAGCTTGAACCGGGTAATCTGGAAGTGTTGGCCTATGGGGACGCTCGCATGGATCCGGCCGTCGCGAGCGAGTTTCGAGATTCGGTCATTGCGGTCAAGCGGCTTTCGGCACGTCCCTTTGCACTCTGGGAGCAGTGGGCCCTCCCCCGCGCGGCGGCCCGAGACCGGGCGGATCTGATCCACGCGCTGGCCAACGTGGGACCCCTGCGGCCAAGCGTGCCCATGGTGGTCAGCATGCATGACGTCATCGAGTGGCATCGAGGCAAGGACTTTGACGGGGAGCTTTCTTCACGCCATCGTCTGAGCCGCCTTTATCGAATGAATGCCATGGCGCTCAACGCCCGTCGTGCCCGAGCTATTCACACCGTCTCCCAACACGCGGCCGAAGATATCCATCGCACCCTGCGCGTGCCTGAGGACAAGATTCATGTGATCGCGTTAGGCTTCGCCGTCCGGACGGACCCGGCCGACGAGTCCATACTGCGGGAGTTGAATCTGACGCCCGGCGCTTATGCCATGGCCTTCGGAGCTCTTGATCCGCGTAAGAACTCCGAGCTCCTGCTACGGCTGTGGGCGGGCCGCCAGATGCCGTGGGACCTGGTTCTGGTGGGTGCGGAACCGCACGCCTTAAGACGCTGGCAAGCGCGCTTCGGGGCGGTCTCCGGCATCCACCTTCGCGGCTTCGAATCTGACAGCCGGGTGCGAGCGCTCATGCAGAACGCGGCCGTCTTCCTTTACCCGTCCCACTATGAAGGGTTCGGCCTTCCCGTGCTAGAAGCTCTCTCTTTGGGTGTGCCGGTCATTCTGGCCACGGGAACCGCAGGT
>JAJZYZ010000100.1 GCA_021797815.1 Bacillota bacterium | reverse complement strand
GTTCCCAGAGCTGGGTGCCGTCTCCGGCCAGAAGATTGGCGGGGCCGTCGGGTGTGATGTACACGTCGGATCCGGTTTCACTCAGGATGGGAAGCGCGTAGCGGTGGGGAAAGGCGAGTGACGCGAGCTGGACGCGGTAAGGAATCATGGCGATGTCGATGCCGGCCAAACGAGTCAGCTGTCGGGTCCAGACCCCGGCCGCTATGAGGACCCGAGCCGCCTCGATGGGCTCCGCGGACCCGGCGCACGTTAGCACCACGCGATCATCTTCCAGGCGAAGACCCGTCACCGGACACCCGAACCGGACCTGCAGACCGCGAGACCGGGCGTAGGCCACGGTGGCGTCCGCGTACGCTGTCGGATTGACGTGCCAGTCGGTGGGCGACCACATGCCGTAGACACCCGCCTCCACGCCTCCGAGGAGGGGATAGTGCGCCTGGATGGCCGAACGGTCCCACACTTCCACCTCGACCCCGTGCGGACGGAGCTCATCCGCGATCCGGTCCAGGATCTGGGCTTCGTCATAGGTGCAAAGGGCGAGACTCCCGGTCCGCTCGATCATGGTGGAGTCGCCGCCGCGCACAAGCGCGTCTTCAAATAACTCCCGGCTCCGCACCACCCAGGCCCGATCGTCTGGATGGGCCAGGAGCTGAGAGACGATGCCGCCCGACTTGGCGCTCATCCCCCCGCCCGGCCCTGGGCGCGCCTCCAGCAAGAGCACGTCTTTCGCGCCCGCCTCAACGGCCGACAGCCCCGCGGCCGCTCCCCACACACCCGCGCCAATCACGACCAGGTCGTGCACCGCGTTCCTCCTTCGTCATACGGTCGCCAGACGGTCGATACCTCTTAGATATACCGGATATGCCGGGTCCATCCGGATCTCATGACGGCGTTCGGCGGCTTCGCTCCCGGCCACGCTGGGACCGCCAGACCCGAGAGAGCATACGCCCGGGACACGAGAGCGTCGAGGGTCGTTTGGCCGCTGTTGCCCCGGTCCGACGGCGGCGGGACACGTTTTCGTCCCGACGAAAAGCCCGCAGCGGGATGAGCGATCGGGGAGGACTGCGCCAGCCGCGCGTGGAATCGCGCCGAGAGGGTGGTGCCGACGCCGCCTCGAGCGATGCCGGCCGAAGCCGCTCGACCGACGACCCGGGAAAGGACGCGAGGCCATGAACCGATCCGAGATCCGACCGGATCTGAAGGAGGCGGTCGAACGGGCCCGGGAGTGGTTCCGGGAGCGCCGGCCGCTGTCCTATGCCGCCTGGAGCCGCGCCCGCCAGCACATGCCCGGCGGCAATACCCGCAGTGTCGTGTACCACGACCCCTTTCCCCTGGTCATGGTGGAGGGAGCGGGCCCGATCGAGCGCGATCTCGACGGCCACGAGTATCTCGACTTCCTCAATAACTTCACGTCCCTCATCCATGGCCATGCGCACCCCGCCATCGTGGAAGCGGCGACGGCGGAGATGCGGCGGGGCACCGCCTTCTCCGCGTACCTGCCCGCCCAGGGGGCGTTGGCGGAGGTGCTGGTGGGCCGGGTGCCCGGACTCGAACAGGTGCGCTTTTGCAACTCCGGCACCGAGGCCACGCTCTTTGCCATCCAGACGGCCCGGGCTTACACCGGCCGCTCCGACATCGTGAAAATCGAGGGCGGATATCACGGCGGTCACGACGTGGCCGAAGTGAGCGTGCACCCAGACCTGGCCGCGGCCGGGCCCTCAAAGCGTCCGCGGGCCGTGGCCGAGTCGGGCGCGGTGGACGCGCGCGCCTTGAGAGGCGTCCACGTCGCCCCGTTCAATGATGCGGACGCCCTTGACGAGATCCTGCGCGCCGAGCGGGACACCACGGCCGCCGTCGTGATGGAGCCGGTGCTGGGCCAGGCGGGCTACATCCCGCCGGAACCCGGCTATCTGACCGCCGTGCGCGAGATTGCCCATCGCCACGACGTGCTCCTCATCTTTGACGAAGTGCAGACGCTGCGCGTCTGTTTCGGCGGCGCCCAGGAACTCTACGGGGTGACCCCGGATCTGACCGCCATGGCCAAAATTATCGGCGGCGGGTTTCCGGTGGGGGCGTTCGGCGGGCGCCAGGAGATCATGCGCCAGTACGATCCGGAGTCGGGCCGAGCCCTCTTTCACACCGGCACCTTCAACGGAAATCCCGTGACGATGGCGGCGGGGCGGGTGGCGATGGAACTCCTCGACCGGGAGGCGCTGGGACGGCTTGACCGCCTCGCGTCCCGGCTCGCCGAAGGCCTCCTGGAGGCCGTGCGGGCGGCCGGGCTTCCCGGAGGGGTGACCCGCTCCGGCTCCCTCCTCGGTCTTCATTTCCGCACGGCGCCGGTGAAGAACTTTCGCGATGCGGTCGATGCGCCTCCCGAGCTTGGCTGGCTCCTCTACTTCGCGCTCCTGGAGGAGGGAATCCACACCGCGCCGGGCCGGGCCGCATTCAACCTTTCGACCGTCATGGACGACGAGATTCTTGACGAGGCGATGGCGCGCATCCGCCGGGCGATGATGACCGTGGGAGATAGCTTTCACGTGCGGAAGACTTAAGGCAGGCACCGCGGGCCGTCTGCTGGCGGCCATGAACCGGGGGAGCACCCGGATGGGGCGAGAGGGCGGCAGCCGGTCGTGCGTTGCTGACAGGAGGGCATCATGAGTGGAACGGTGTGTCTGACGTTTGATTTCGACTCGTTTTCGGGAGAGCTTCCGGGAGGGTCGCCGGGCGATCTCTCGCGGGCGGAGTTTGCGGCCGTGGGCGTGCCCCGCATCCTCAATCTCCTTGAGCATTACGCCATTCCCGCCACCTGGTTTGTCCCCGGCCACACCGCCGACACCTACCCGACATTGTGCCGGGACATCGTGCGGGCCGGACACGAAGTGGCGCTTCACGGGTATGCCCATGAGAACAACAGCCGGCTTACGGCAGATGAGGAGCGGAGGGTGACGCGCCACGCCTATGAGGCCGTGGCGGAGGTGCTGGGCGAGAGGCCGAAAGGGGCGCGCACCCCGTCGTGGGATCTGTCCCCGGCGACCCTCGATATTCTGACCGAGCTGGGCCTGGTCTACGACTCGAGTCTCATGGCGCACGACTACCGGCCCTATTACGTACGGCGGGACGACCGGCACAGTATCGAAGGTCCGTCCCGGCTCGGCGAGTCCTCGCGTCTCCTGGAGCTTCCCATCAGCTGGTCGCTTGACGACTGGCCGGCCTTTGAGACCAACGGGCGCGGCCGCGCGCTCCACAACGCCCGTCTGGTGTTTGAGAACTGGCGGGACGACGTCGCCTACATGCTCCGAGACTTCGACGACGGGGTTGTGACGCTCACCTCCCATCCGGAAGTGACGGGACGGGGCCACCGCCTCCTTGGTTACGAGCGGCTTGTCGGCGAGATCCGGCAGATGGGCGTGACCTTCAGCCGGATGGACACCGTGGCCGACGGGGTTTTAGCGGGGCGCGCCTACGGTCGGTATCATCCCCAGCACGGGTCTTTCGGGGAGCGGCCGCCGGGATAGGCGTGCTCGCGCGGTCATCGATCCCGTAGGCATCTCGGCAAGCTAAAGGAGTTTCAGAGATGACGATTCCTGCATGGGAGGCGGCGACGCCGCGTCCCGAATATCCGCGTCCCGATTTCGTGCGTCGCGAGTGGGAGTGCCTGAACGGGCCCTGGGAGTTTGCCGTCGATCCAGATGAGCAGGGGATTGACGAACACTGGGAGCGGCGGCCGTCTCTCGACCGGACAATCACGGTGCCGTATCCGGTCGAAAGCCGACTCTCCGGCATCGGAGACGCCGCCCGTCACGACGTGGTGTGGTATGCCCGCAACCTGATCGTGCCCGAATCCTGGAGAGACCGCCGGCTCCTTCTCCATTTCGGAGCGGTGGACTACCGGGCCGACGTGTTCGTCAACGGGACGCGTGTCATGTCGCACGAGGGCGGGCAGACGCCGTTTTCGATGGATGTGACCCCCTATCGGGACGAAGGTGACCTCCGGGTGGTGGTGCGGGCGGAGGATCGGGCCCGTGACCTGACCCAGCCGCGCGGAAAGCAATACTGGAAAGACGCCTCGGAACGCATCTTCTATACGCGCACGACGGGCATATGGCAGAGCGTATGGTGGGAGCCGGTGGCCAAGGCGCATCTTCAGGGCTGGACGGTGGCTCCGAGGAGGGAGGACGGGAGCATCGCCTACCGGGCCGTTGTGACGGGTGCGGGAGAGGCGGCGGAGCTTCAGATCCGGGTGGCGGACGGGGATGGCGTATATACCGAGGCGCGCGTCTCCGTGACCGACGGGGAGAATGAGGGCCGCCTCGCGCCTCCCGCAGGCCGCCCTACCCATCCCTGGAGCCCTGAAGATCCCCATCTCTACGACGTGCGTCTGACGCTTTACCAGGCGGGAGTCGCGGTCGACGAGGTCACGAGCTATCTGGGCTTCTCCGATCTCACGGCGCGGGATGGCGCGCTCTACCTGAACGGCCGGCCCTACTTTCTCAAGATGGTGCTGGACCAGGGTTACTGGCCGGACGGGATTCTCACCGCCGGGAGCGACGGGGATCTTGAGGCCGACGTGCGCGCGATGAAGACCATGGGCTTCAACGGCGTCCGCAAGCATCAGAAGGTGGAGGACCCGCGTTTTCTCTATCACTGCGACCGGCTCGGCCTCATGGCCTTCGGAGAGATGGCCAATGCCTTTGCCTACACGCCCACCGCGGCGGCGCGTCTGGTGCGAGAGTGGATGGAGGTGGTGGAGCGGGACCGGAACCACCCGGCCCTGTCCGCCTGGGTACCCCTAAATGAGAGCTGGGGCGTCCCGGACCTGCCCGGCGACCCACGTCAGGAGGCGCACCTGGAAACCCTCTATCACCTCACGAAGTCGCTCGACCCGGACCGGCTCGTCATCTCCAACGACGGCTGGGAGCATGCCACCAGTGACGTGCTCAGCATCCATGACTACACCGGCGACGGGGACGTGCTGCGCGTGCGTTATCACGCCCTCGGAGACGTCCTTCAGGTGCGGCCCGCCGACCGTCCCCTGTATGCTCCCGGCCACACCTATCACGGCGAGCCGGTGCTGGTGTCGGAGATGGGCGGAGTGGCGGCGGGACCGGACACGGGACCCGGATGGGGCTACACGCGGGTGGATGCATCGTCGGAGCTTCTCGACCGCTATCGGGCGCTTGTGGAAGCGGTTGCGGCGTCACCCGTCATCGCGGGCTTTTGCTGGACGCAGCTCACGGATGTGGAGCAGGAACAAAACGGTCTGTTGACGTACGACCGGAGGCCCAAAGTGGATGTCGACGCGATATGCGCGCTGAACGCTGCCCTCCGGCCCGGCGGCGTTTTTGGGGGACACGGTTAGACCAGGAGAGGAGGGTACCGCCCAGGCGACCGCCAGAACACCGTGCACGAAATCTGGCGGGGGTCCCGACAGGAATCGAGGCGGTGCAAAAGCCCCGCGAAACCTTTAGACCGAGAAATCCGTTCCGGGGGACAGGGGAGGGCACGGGGAATCGATCGCGCCGGTGACGGTCAGCGGGTGCTCTCGGGTGAGGGGCATCGTGACGGGCGACAGACAAAGGCACGGTTTGGTGGCGCGGATCGTACGTGGGGGCATCCTGGCCGTCATCGTGTTGGGGCTCGCGGCCAAAGACGCCAGAGAGACCCCGGCGCCGCCGTGCGCCCGGGCGCTTGCACGGGGCGGCATTGTGGCCACGCCGCTCATGCACCTCGAACCGGTGTCCGAAGGGCAGGCTCTCGCCGCTGGCCGGCAGTGGTATCCGCAGCTTTCGTCCGTCACCGTGGGAGCCGAGCTGGTCCTGTTTTCGGACCGGGAGACAGACGGGCTTCAATCTCCACAGCCAGCCTGGCTCTTCACGTGGCGGCAGATAACGGACCAGCCGCTCTAT
>JAJZYZ010000099.1 GCA_021797815.1 Bacillota bacterium | reverse complement strand
AAGCGGGCCACCACCTCCCGCCCGGTCCACGAAAAGCCAAACGCCCGTGACCAGGCTCCCGCTCCCACCAGCACCAGCTCAGGGCAGGGGCGGATCAGCCACGACTCTAAAAAGCCCCGGGCTTCTTCCAGATCCGGGAGGACGACCGCTGGCACGAAAACCCTCCTGCTTCGGGGAGATGCGGATCTCGCTTCACCATCCTCGCACACTGGTGGAGGCCGTTCTACGCCGCTCGGCCGAGACGCCCAGGGACGCCGGGAGGGCGAGTCGGGAAAGCTCCGCCACGCGCATGACGCGGCTATCTTCCCATGCGTGATGGGCACGTCGAACCCGCCCCGATGCCAGGGGTCTCCGAATGTGTCAGCGGCCCGCCACCACTTTTCGCATCACGCAGTTCTTCGTGCCCTTCGGCCGGTCGTAGGTGAAGCCATGCTTCTCAAACAGACTGCGGGTGACGCTGTACAGGAAGGTGGCGTTTCCTTTCTCGCCCTGCAGATCGTGCGGATACGCCTCCACGACGCCGCCTCCCGCGTCCGCGACGAGATCAAGCACCCCTTGCAGCGCACGCTCCGCGACCCCTTGCCGACGATAGCTGCGGTCTACGAAGAAACAGACGATCCTGTAGTCGGGCAGCGGCGCCGTCTGCTGCGCGAGGTACTGCTTTCGGTGATAGATGTTCGGGACTTCGAGAGGCGGCCCGTACGTGCACCAGGCGACGGCCGCGTGGTTGTGAAAGACGAGCGCGGCGTGGGCCCGGCCTTCACGGACCAATGTCTCTTTATGTGCGCGGTTGCCTTCGTACGTGCGCTCGCCCTCGGGCTTTTCACCCGGGATCCGGTGAAACCAGGTGCACCAGCAGCCAGACCAGACCCCGTTGTGCTTCTCGGCGAGGCGGGCGAAATCATCCCAGCTGTCGGCGTCGAGGGCCCGAACGGAGTAGCCGTCCCCTTCATGCGGCATCGCGTCACACTCCCATGGGACAGATTGGGAAAACGGGGCGACCGCCAGCGACCCGGGCCATAGACGTCTGTCGGCGAGAAACGGACAGCCTCTCGAGAAGAGTACTCGAAATATATGACACTTTAGGTCAGATTCAAATCCTGCCAGGCGAGTGCGCCGCAGACGCTCGCGACCGCGCTCGGGTCGGCGGATCTGTCTTACGACCCGAGGTTGAACCAGTGGGCGCCGCCATCGGTGGTCGTCCAAATGTCGCCCCCGACGACGTTGGCATAGCCGATGCTGCCGTTGATGAAGTCAAGGGACAGCACCAGGCGCGGGAGGCTCCCTGGCACGCGATGCCACGTCCGGCCCCCGTTCGTGCTCCGCATGAGCGCAGTCTCCGGCTGCTCGGTGGGGCTCACATTGACGACCGCCCACAGATCCTCCTGCGACGCGATGTCCACCGTCTGGCTCGCCGCCCCCGCCGGATAAGGCATCGCACCCGCGAGGCTCCACCGACGGCCTCCGTCGGTGGTCTGGTAGATGACGGTGGGGAAGCCGAACACCGAGGCGATGAGGACGCCGCGCCCGCGACGGCCGAAGAAGGCGACGGGGCCGAAGGTCACCGGCTGACCCTGCAGCTCGGGGGGCATGACGAGATGAGAAGGCGCCCACCGGCGCCCCCCATCGTGCGTCGCATACACCCACGCGTGTCCGGCGGCATCGTAGCCCGTCAGCACGCCATCTTGAGGGCTGGCGAAGAAGAGCCCCGTCTTCCCGCCCTGGTAGGGAAAACTCCTGCGCCCGCGGCGGCCGGTCCGGGCCACGAGATGCCAGGTGCGGCCGGCGTCTTCGGTGCGGTAGATGCTGACCGCCTGGGGACCGGCGGCCACCCCCCGCATGGTCATGACAAAGGCCTGACGGCCGTTCAGCGCCGAGATATAGGAGACGGAGGAGGAGAAAAAGGGGCGCACGGTCCAGTGGTGTCCGGCCGAGGTGGTGAGATAGAGACGGGTCGTGATGAGATTGGAGGCCTTCGCGTTTCCGGAAAGGATCCAGACGACATTCGGCGACGGGATGGAAATCGAAGCCGCTCCCGTCGGGACCGTGAGCTCGACCCCGTGGGGCGTTACATTCTGCCACTGTCGTCCCCCATCGGTCGTGTAGGCGATCGACCACAGGGGGAAGTTGAAGCCCGCCGTCGACGACACCATGTAGAACGGCGCGAGGCCGACAGGCCCTGGAAGGGGAGCGAGGAAACCGCGAGCGGCCGCCGGTTTGGTCAAAGAGACAAGGCCCGATCGGGAGCCACCCCCCGATGGGATGCCGCCTATGACAGCGACAGCCGATAGGGCGACAAGGCCGAGGAGGGTCGCTCGAACTTTAGGGGACACGATGGCCGCCCCCCGTCAACATGCGGCGCTAGGGCGCCGGTCTCTCAAAACCAACGCCTGCCAGGGTGGCGGGGTAACCGAGCCGGGTCCGTGCCGCCCCGCGGAGCGGGCGCATCTCGCTTGCACCGGTTCGACAACGGGACGGGCGAGATGAGAGGATGAGGGAGAATGCGGGCCGGGACCGGGTGGGCGACCGAAGAGGCATAGGCGCCGATCCGGTGGCGGGTGGAAACGGGGGAGCGGCCGCTGATTGCCGTCATCATTCTGCTGGTTGTCGGATACCTGGCGGGCGCGTACATCCTGACGCAGGCTTTCTTGCGCCCCGGTCGTCCGCCGAAGAGCATGGAGGGCCCCCTCCAGTTCGGCCTCACCCACGAAACCTGGACCGTGCCCGGCTCCCGGGTGCCCGCGTGGTATTTTCCGGCCGACCCCGATAAAGACGCCGCGCCCTATACGGTGGTGCTGGTCCCGGCGATTGGCGGCACCGTCTTCACGCTGCAGACGGAATCTTTGGGCCCGTTTATCCGGCGGCTGCACGATCAGGGCATGGCCGTCGTATCGGTGCCGGGCTTCCAGCCCCGCCACATCATCGCGGTGCTGGAAGCCGTGCGCGACCGTGGTCTGCCCGGTCCGGTGCTGATGGGCTTTTCCATAGGCGGGTCCACGGCGCTTTTTGTGGCCCGCACGACACCGGTGGCCGCCCTGGTGCTGGATGGGGTGGTGGACGATCTCGGGCGCGTGCTCTGGAAAGATCTGCGCCGGCAGGGGCCGGTGGTGCGGATCCTGCTTCCGGGGATGCGGCTTTTCGCCGCGCTCCACCGGACGGTTTCCGCCGCGCTCCACGCGGCCGACAGCCTCCCGGCCGTGAGCGCGCCAGTCCTTCTGGTCTACGGTGAGCGGGAGTATCTGCTTCAGGAGGGCATGAACCGGCGGCTTTCGGCCGCGGTTACAAGCCGACCGGACGGCGATGTCTTCATCGTTCCCGACACGGGACACTGTTACGGGCCAACGGATCATCCGGACCTCTACGCCGGCCGGGTGCTGGCTTTTTTGACCTCGACCAACCCGTAGAAAGGCCTGGCGCGGACAAGCCTTCTCTCCCCGGTCCGGGCGGCCGGTGGCAGGAGCGGACGTGCGCGGGCGCTCGCATCCCGCCTGCCCTGACGTCGGACCGATGACCGGGAGCTGTCACCGACAACGAAGCCCCCAAACTGTCGCGACCCGATCCGCCATCCCGTGTGACGGCAACTCTTTCCTGTGTGTCTTGACGCTCAGCGGCGGGGAGCACGACACTGTTTAGGACTATCTGGCCATTTAACCAGGGAGAAGGGTGTCCGCGTGCCGATCCGTGAAGTTCCGACCCGTTTTGGTGGCCAGCCCGCGCTGTACGTTGTCCGTGAGCATGCGCCGAGAGCGTCACGGCTCGCCATCGTCTTTCCCGGCCATGCGTATCCTCTCGCCGCGCCGCTCCTGCATTACGTGGCCGAGGCTTCCTATGCGGCCGGCGTCGACGTGATTGGGGTGGAGTACGGATATCAGGCCAACCGCCGGGATCTCGGGCCGGACGGTGTGGCCGGTGTGGTGGAGGAGGTGTCAGCGGCTCTCTCGGCCTTACATCTGGCGCCTTACGAGGACATCGTCTTCATCGGAAAGAGCATCGGGACGGTGGTCCAGACGGAGGTGGCGCAAGGGATCGGCCGTCCCATCCCGCACCAGGTGTTTCTGACGCCGCTCCGGCGCGTCCTTTCGGCCATCCGGAAGACGCCGCACGCCCTTGTCATCGTCGGGGACCGCGACGAGGCATTCGGTCTGTCCGACATCGAGCAGTTAGCGGGTGCCGAGGGGGTCCGCGTGCATGTCGTTCCCCATGGGGACCACAGCCTGGAGACGGGCGACTACCGGGAGTCCATCGCGGTCTTGAAGACCGTGGTGACGCTGTGCGAGGACTTTGTCCGCGGTCTCCAGTGATGGGCGGCGCGGCCGCTTAATGCGCCCCGGCATGGGGGGCCGCCGCCGACGCGGTTCGGCTGTGCCTGACGCCTGCCCGTCCGCCCGGGGCCGCTCAGTCACGGCGCGGGACGGCCTCGATGCAAGACCGTGTAACGGATCTCGGTTCCACCAGACGGCGGCCGGTTCAGGGCATTACCGCTCAGCGGCGCACCAGGAAAATCGGGTCCGAGAATGAACTGAGTCTCTTCCGGGGTCGGGCGCGGCGGTGACGGCCGGGCGTTGCTCCAGGCCGTCGGCACCTTCAGGCCCAGCAGCGTGGCCAGAATCCGGTCGGGCGGCCGGCTCGTGAACGAAACCTCCCACTGGCAGGGGCGGTGCTGGTTGACGGCACTGAGAAGAAAGATGACAGTGCCCCCGTCCGGGAGTCGGGCCAGAAACGGATATCGGGACTGGGCCGCTCTCCACGTGAGCTCGCCGCCACAGGTGGCCGTCGAAACCAGCCGGGACCGCGCTGGCGGTGTGCGCGGTAGACGGGCACTCGCCCCGAAGACTGCCATCAGGATGAGAAAGACCGCAGCGACGCCGCCGTAACCCCATCGAACTGCCGTCGTCCCACCTCCCCCAGGGAGACCGCCTGTCTCCCCGCGGCCGCCGTTCAGGGTCCAGGGTCCGGACTCGAGAAAAGCCGCCGTCGGTTTGCCGTCGACCGGTCGTTTCATATAACGGGCGGAAGGGGCCGATCGTTTCGTGCGGCCGGCGGATCCGCCGCCAACCTGCCAGGACCTCCATCAGGAGAGCGTCGGCCAGACAGCGCGGCCCGGCATCATGCCACAGAGAAATTTCGGGCGGGCGGCCTCCTGGGGCCTTAGAGAGGCGAGAAAAGGGCGCAAGCTGAAGGCTCTTCGCCGACCCGTACGGTCCCTCCGTCTTTTTGACAGAGGGCTGGTCCTCATTCTGGAGAGGGTAGAGAGGAGAAGGGATAGGGTAGGGCCGGGCCCAGTCCCTGCGGGCCGGACGAAGACAGGGGACGCTCAGGAGGACGGGGGCACGTCCATGAAACGCCCGAGCACCTCGATGGCGACCGCCTTGTCCATGGGCAGGTTGTCGTTGCTGCACTTCGGGGAATACACGCACGAGGGGCAGCCCACCTCGCAGGGGCAGGTGCGGACGAGGTCATAGGTCTCACGCACGATGTCGGCCGCGAGCTCAAAGCCTTTTTCCGTCAGACCGATGCCGCCCTCCACTCCCTCGTGCACGAACACCGTGGCCGCACCGGTATCGGGGTGGAGGGGGACAGAAAGCCCGCCCAGATCCCAGCGGTCGCACAGGACGGTCAGGGGCATGAGTCCGATCATGGCGTGCTCGGACCCGTGGAGACCCCCGGGCACGTTCCGGTGCCGGAGCCTCAGTTCGCGCACGAACTCCTCCGGCAGCGTGAACCACATTCCCATGGTCCGATAGGTGACCGACGGGAGGGTGAGCGAGTTCAGCGCCACCATCTGATCAAACACGCGCGTCTTGTAGCCCGTGATCTGTTCGGTGACCTCAATCTCACCGAAGGCAAGCCGCACGCCGTTGCCTTCCCGCGCCCGCCGCTCATCCAGGATGTGAATGTCAACCAGCTTCACGGGATCGGTCCAGTAG
>JAJZYZ010000098.1 GCA_021797815.1 Bacillota bacterium | reverse complement strand
CGCTGGTAGTGTGCCTTCGTGTACGGAGCAGCCAGGTGATGGGCCATCTCCGCGAGCACGGTGAAGCCCTCGTCGCTAGGCCCGTGTCGAATGGCGGCTACGACTGCGCCGATGCGTTCGGCGCTGGGCGGTCCGTCACGGTGCCACTTGAGGTGGAGTGCTGCGTACCCCACGGCGAGGGCCACCAGGCTTTTGTGACACACAGCGACTTCTTCGGCTGTCAGGTGGGCGCTGGTCAGGGCTGCAAGGGCCGTCTCGCTCAGACGGCGCAGGCGGGGGGAGGTGAGCGGTTGAATCAGGTAGGCTTCCAGGACGAGCGGGTGACTGGTTAGTATGTCGAACAGCTCCGTACCGAACCAAGCGAGCACCGCCTCAGGGGGTGCGGTAGGTGCCACCGGGCGACCGGTGGCGGGGATGACCCGGTCTACCACGGCTGCGCGCAGCTGTTCGATGCCCTCGACGTGGCGGTAAAGGGCCATGGGGGTCACGCCCAGCATAGCCGCGACCCGGCGCATGCTGATTGCGGAAAGGCCGTCTTGTTCCGCTAGCCTGCCGGCGGCCTCGATGACAGCGTTCACAGCCAGCTTGGGGGCCGTGGCCTTTTTGGACATGCCCCAAGTATACGCGTATACTTTTGCTATTGCTCACGCCGTGGAAACGAGGTGGACCGGTGCTTACGGACTTGGACCAGCCGGACGCGCTCGCACAACTGCGGGCCGAGATCGAGGCGTTACGCCTCCAGCACAACATCCCGGGTCTAGCGGTGGGGCTCGTGCGATCCGCCGGCGCCCCTCTTGTCGCCGCGTCAGGCTCCACGGCACGGAGCGGGAGTCATGCGGTAGGGCCCCACACGATATTTAGTCTGCAGTCGGTCTCCAAGATGTACACGGCTACTGCCACCATGGTCGCGGTGCGCGAGAGAATGGTCGAGCTTGACGTCCCGATCACCGAGTACCTACCGGACTTCGCCGTCCGCAGCATTTTCGAGGAGCATCCCGAGCGGCGCATCACCCTGCGCCATCTGCTCAGTCACACCGCCGGTTTTACGCACGAAGCGCCGGTTGGCAACAACTACGACATCGCCAACGGATCGTTCCCCGAACGGGTTGCCAGCATTCCGGACTCGTGGCTCCGCTTTCCCGTCGGCGAGCGCTACGAGTACTCCAATCTGGGAATCGACTTGGCTGGGTGGATCCTGGCCGTCCGGAGCGGTCTGCCCTTTGAGGCCTACGTTCAGAAGGGGCTCTTGGGCCCACTTGGGCTTACCCGGACTACCTTCGATCTCGCCGCCGTGGCGGCGGACGGCGATCGCGCCGTCGGCCACACAGCCGGGTACTCCGAGTTGCCGGTGGTTCATCCCCTGGTGCCCTGCGGCGGCGCATTCACGAGCGTCCTAGACGCCTGTCGATTCATCCAGTTTCACCTCAACCAGTGCACCCCGCTGCTGTCGGCGGGGTTGACCGCCGATCTATACCGCGTGCCGTTTCCGGTGACCGGGCAGACCTCGGGCTATGCCTTGGGTACGGTGAACATCCTGGCCGAGGGCCGGCTACTCCGCGGGCATTCAGGTCGGGGCTTCGGATACCTGTGCGATTTGTATTGGCTCCCGGACGAGGGCCTCGGCGTCGTGGTGTTGACCAACAGCACCGATCATTCCCTCCAAGGGCATTTTGCGTCCGCGCTTCTCGGTCGCCTGGTCGGGGGCGGCGCGGATACGGTTCCTCTCCCTAGCACTCCCACCCGCTGGCCTGATACCGCCCTGCGAATCGGCTTGGAAGGTGAGTATGTGGGCCGAGACTCGGTTCTGTTGGTTTCGTCCACAGGCAAGGGCTTGGACATGCGGATGGACGAGGACGCACCGATCCCGCTTGAATTTTGCGGGCAGGACGCCACGGGGTTCTCTGCGTGTGCGGGGGGCCGGGTTTTCCGCCTGGCAACCAACGGCCGCCGACTGCGTGTCGTCATGGGCAGCGATGGGAGTGTATGGTCCTGGAACCATGGCCCGAACGAGCAGCCAGACCCGAGCGCGCCCAGCCCTGGTGCGCGAACCTTTATCGTCCGGCAATTGGGAATCGCGGTGGCCCGACCTAGACTGTGGACAGCCAACGGGGTCACGTGGTTCGGGCCATGGAGCGGGGCCCATGCCTTGCGCCTTACCGAGCATCAGCCCGGGTTGTTCTTCTCCAGCACGGGGGAGGCACTCGACCTGAGCCAGTCGCCGCCTACCTATGCCAACATCCCCCTCCATGAAGAAGAGATCTCGAAGACCGAGAAGTGACGTCGGTAAACCATTCCGCAATACTGGCACCGACGCGGAGGCGACCCATGCCGTCGCGCTGAAGGCGGCGGCCTCGCGGTGGCACACGGTGACGTCCGGTCCGCGTACCAACACCACATCGGTCAACTGAAATGTGTCGACCGCTTGATACAGGGGCGGGCGACCCGTGAGGAGGGTCAGCACGAGCGCAAGCATGCGCTCTCCTGGCGGCAGAGGGGCACGGCGCGGGTCCCAAGCCGTCACGCCATCAATGACCGACATGGCCCGAGGCGACCGGCGATGGTGAGGAGGACCGAGGCGGCGCCCACCACAATCCCGGGACGCGGGTCCGCTTCGGTGGGGATCGGGCCTCGACCGAGCGCCCCCGGAATCCTTTGCGAGGCAATTGCAGCTATGTCCGCGGGCCAAAACCGCGTCCTTCCACATTTCATATGCCGACGATCTGCCTACGCCCTGTTCGTTCGCCAAGGAAGAACCAGCCTGGTAGCCGGCTGTACACGATCCTGCGCGCTTCCGGAGGTGGTCCTCAGCTCTGGCACCATCTCCGGAATGATGGCGCCCAAAAGCCCGGCGATCTCCCGAACTCAGGGGATCGAGTCTCGACGGGAATGCGGTCCGGTCACCTCGACATAGTGCAGGGAGGAAAGCGTCTGGCATCCTGCTGGTGGTGCCCGACCTGGTCTGAGCGCTCCGGAGGTTCAACACGCGGCAAAGCCCCGGTGTAGACGATAGTTGGCCGAAAAGAACGCGACCCGGTCAGCACCAGCAAAGAGCCGCCGTCGGCGCTGCCGCTCTCTTTCTGGGTCCCAGACCGGCGGCTCCTTGTTCCCGTGTTCCGCTCGTCCGTGGTGAACGATAAGGATGTCCTTCCCTGGGGGCACGGGACGAGGTGAGGGTGGGGGGCGACGACAACGGACCGTGTCCGCGGCCAAGGGGCGCTGCTCGGTGTCGTCGCTTTCATCGGCGCGGCGGATTACCGTTGCCGCGTTGGCACCGGTCAAGCGCGGGATCCGCCTCACCAAGGACGCGGCCCGGGGAATGCCCATCTCTCGTCCAGACTGCCAATTAGTGCCGGATAGACACTGTCCAATTGAGTCTCAATGTACGTGTCATGAGACTCTCGCCGCTTCTGTCGCCATCGGCGATGGTCTACCCTTGCCAACATAAACGCCGCAAGGCGGCGCGCACAAGGCGCGTCAAGGGGGGCGTACGTCGTTTCATACTCGACGAAAATGAATCAAGGCCCCGAAAACCCCGAAAGTTCGATCCAGCGTTTTGCGGACCATCACCCACACAGCCCGCGGCACAACGCCAAGCCTGCAGCCCTGGCATGCCCAGAATGCTCCGACCGGGTGATAGAGCACGGCGTGCCCTTCGCGTCCGAGCGCGGGCAGAATGCCTGCGTCCGGCTGGAGGCCGCCACGGCCGGTCGTCGGCTGGCGGCTTTAAGAGTCGCGCCCGGCTCATTCCGCCACGGGCCGTCTTGTCGAAAACACCGCGATCGGGCGATCGCATGACTACACGCCGGCGCGACGCCGCTTCCCGTCCGGGCCTGCTGGCCCGTCCGGAGGGTGCGCTGTCGGCGGCGGCGTTTGTCCCGGCGTTCGTCCACCACCACCTGGGACCGATCCTGGGCGGCGTTCTACTTCTGGTCGTATTCGGCTATGGTGTCGTGATCGCCCGCCAGGAGGAGGAAGCCCGGCGTCGCCGCCGCGCCGGCATCGGTGGGCCGGATGGCGGATACATCCCCGGCGAGCAGCGGTTTGGCCGGCAGTCTCGGCGACGCGGACGGGCCGTGGAGACGGCGGTGGACTGGGCCCCGTCGTCGCGGCTCGAAGAGATGCTGGAGCGGCAGACGGCCATCCTGGCCCGGCTGGAACAGCTGGTAGAGCGCTCCATGAGTGGTCAGACCGCTCCTGTACGGCCGCCGAAAAACGACGCCGCGAGCCAGGAGCTCTCGCCTGTATACCGGGCCGGTGAGGCGCCCGGTGCTCCTGCCATCGGCGCGACCGCCGGGAGTCACATCCCTGGGGACGGACCCAGCCGGCCAAACGGATCTCCCGAAAGCGAGGGGTCCCACACGCCGGTTGTCGCGGCGCACCCGAATGGGATTGCGGGCCCACCCATGGGCCCCGACCCGGCAGGACTCATGCGCTCGCCGGCGGCCGTCACCTGGACGACGGCGGCGGTCCAGGACATGAAGCGACTCCCCGTACGGACGGCGGCCATGATCGTAGACGGCGTCGAGCGCCGTGTACGCACGCTCTCGCCCGGCCTCACCGCCACCGTCCTTCTGACGGTCCGCGGACATACGGTGTTTATCGACGCCGGTCCCCAGGGGTTTCAGGTAGAGCGGATCGACGTCTAAGGACTCGCCTCGCTCCAACTGATGCAGACTGCGGGCGGACGGCGTGGCACCACCGAGCCTCGAACACCCCTGAATCGTGACTCCGCTCCCGGACACGGGTCGGGGTCCATGCCCATTTCGGCCGCCGCCGTTCAATCATGTGGAGGATGAAAGAAGCGCGTCATGCCCTGACTCCACCCCCACCGAGCACCCTCCATGCGCTCCATCCTGGTCCCATGGGATCGGAACGCTCCCGGTCGCGGCCAAGACGCCCCCGCAGCGCGGGGGCGTCTTTCTTGCTGTCAACGGATCTCACGGGCGCGGCGGCAGTGCCCCCGGCTTCAGCATCAGGGACGGCTTCGGCGGCGGCGGAAGCGGCGGGGCGCTCTCCAACAGCGTGAGGGCCTCCTCGATGCCGCGCTCAAGCTGCGCATCACGCCCGGCGGCGTAGTCTTGCGGACGGTTGTCGACCGGGATGGTGGGGTCCGTTCCGTAATTCTCCACCCCGAGCCCCACGTCGTGGAAGGTGATGGCAAACTCCGGCTGCGTCACGATGCCGCCGTCCACCAGCAAAAGCTCGGGATTGATGCCCACCACGCCGCCCCAGGTACGGTGACCCACCACCGGACCGAGCCCCATCAACTTGAAGGAGTGGGTGAAGATGTCGCCGTCGGAGCCGGCGTACTCGTTGGTGATGACCACCAGCGGACCGGCCGGCGCCTGATAGGGGTAGGCGACCGGACTGCCGTAGCGCGGGTAGGCCCACCCGATGCGCCGACGCGCCAGTTTCTCCAAAAACAGCGGTGACAGCTGGCCGCCGCCGTTCGAGCGCACGTCCACGATGAGGGCATCCCGGCGTCCCACCTCTGAAAGATACAGGCGGTGAAACTCGGCGAATCCGTGGGCGACCATGTCCGGGATGTGAAGATAGCCGACGCGGCCGCCGGTCTTCTCCCACACGGTGTTGCGGTTGTGGAGGACCCATGCCCGATAGCGGGGGGCCATGTCATTGGAGAGGGTCTTCACCACGACCGTCCGAGGCTCCTCGCCGGGGCGCTCCACCCCGAGCGCCACCTCGCGCCCGCGTTTGGCCAGGAGAAGGCGATCCGGCGGGTTCTGGAGCGTCACCGGCTCCCCGTCGATGGTACGCAGGAGATCGCCGACCGCCACGTTTACGCCGGGAAGCCGGAGCGGCGAGTCTTCGCCGTCGACGGAGCGGTCGCCGCGCACGATGGCGTCTATCCCGAAGGCTTCGCGTTGGGCGGACCAGGTGAAGTCGGCACCGAGCCCGCCGCGAGGCCAGGGGGGCCCGGGCGGGTAGTCGCCGCCGAACTCGTACGCATGCGAGGTGCCAAGCTCGCCCTGGAGCTCCCACAGGAGATCGGAGAGCTCACCGCGGCTTCCCACACGCTCCACCAGGGGCGCGTAGCGGTCGTACAT
>JAJZYZ010000028.1 GCA_021797815.1 Bacillota bacterium | reverse complement strand
CCCCGGCCGCCAGCCCCGTACGGAGAGCTCCTCGACCGCCGCCAAGAGGGCGAGCCGCCCAGGTCCCGCCGGGTTTCTTTCAGTCACGAGACGCCCCACGGGCAGCGCTGCCTCCCCCGGCCAGACAGGCGCTGACACCTCGGCCGGCCAAACGACCGGGCGGGCCCTTGGCGTGATCACGAGGTCGCCTCCCTCGCGTGCCACCCGGTGGTGTCGGGGCCACACAGCCTCTCCGGCGACCGCACGGTCGATCTGCTCTTCGGTCACATGCAACTGAAGACCGAGGGCCGCCGTCCGCAGGACCTTCCGCCCGAGCGCCTCCGGGAGCTCCGTGAAATTGATAAGCCGGAGACCCCCGGCATCGGGGAGCGCCGTCAGGTGGCCCTCGCACCATCGGGTGGCCTCGCCGGCCGCCCAGTCGTCCAGCAGCCGGGCGGCCCGGGATAGGCGGATCAGCGCCTCGGTGATGCGTGGATTGTACGTCTCGGCCAGGCTGGGCAGGAGATCCAGGCGGACGCGATTTCGGACCATCGCCCGGTCTTCATTGCTCGGATCCTCGCGCCAGGGAATCGCGAGGGCCGTCAGCATGTCGCGCAGCGTCTCACGGCGGTAGGACAGCAGCGGGCGAACGATCTGACCCATCCGCGGCCGCATGGCGGAAAGTCCGCCCACACTCGTGCCCCGGAGAATCCGAATCAGAACGGTCTCCGCCTGGTCGTCGGCCTGATGGGCCAGAACTACGAACGCATCCGGCGCGCCCGCCTGGACCAGAAGAGCCTCTCGCCGCGCGTCGCGGGCCGCCATTTCCAGGGAGCGTCCGTGGCCCGATGCCACCGCCACCGGGACGGCTCGAAACGTCACCGAGGCCTGCTCGCACCAGCGGCGCACAAAATCCTCATCTGCGGCGGCATCCGGTCGGAGGCCGTGATTCACGTGCACGGCCGTGACATTCCACTGAAAACGGGGAGCCCCCGCGAGGAGGAGGGCCAGAAGAGCCATGGAATCGCTGCCGCCCGACACGCCGGCGAAAAGGGTGGCGCCGGGGGGCAGTAGCTCCGTCTCTTCCATGTCGGCCACAAACCGGCCGATGAGCGGATGCTGCTCCATCGCCTCTCCCTCCCGGACAGCGCCCAAGCCGCGACGGCCACGGTCTGATAATCTCGCCGGCGACCCGCACCCGAACGGGTGCAGGCGGACTCGCCGCAACCGTCACCAACACCACCGCGTCGTCGGGACCTGACCCGAGACGCTCCTCCATGAGACGCAGCAGGCCTTCCGGCCTCACGTCGGACCGCGTCCCGGCAATCGGCCGAAAGAGCTCTGAGAATGTGTCCTCGCCGGGTTTGCACGGCACGTCGAGATGGCCGTCTGTTGCCATGACCAGGACGCCGCCCGGCTCGATACTATGATAAACGGGCTGGTGCCGGACTTCACGACCATCCGGAGTACCTGCGCTTTCATAGCGGTCGGGTCACCATGGTCCTTTCGTCGTCAGACCACGGGTGGCGCAGTTTGAGACACCGGGCGCGGCGTCCGGGCCCGGCCGATGCGGTCTCAACGGGCCAACAGGCCACTCGTCCGCCATCCCCTCGATGAGGACCGTGTCGCCACTCACCGCCCAGCATCAGCCACATCACTGGCCACCATCCCCAAAATCGCCTGCAGGGGAGGGCGAGATACTGCTCACCGAAACCATCTTGGGCGTGGCCGCCGCCGTTACCCGGGACAGAGGGGCTACGGGCAGGACGGCCGCACCCCGCGTCAGCACTTCCCCATGCCGCTTAGAAGCCTGAATGGCTGTCCAGGAGCGCCTGAGTCGTGCTGCGGATCGCCGCCGGATGTGAGGGGCGGACATCACGGGCGTCGTGTACAGGGTCGAATCGGGGTGTTAACGTGAAAACCGACTCGGTTTGGCAGCGAGGTGTGCGACGTGCTGAGACTCTTGACGATTGCGGGTTCGGACTCCGGCGGCGGGGCCGGGCTCCAGGCCGACCTCAAAACCTTTCAGGCCCTCGGTGCCTACGGCATGTCGGTGGTGACGGCCGTGACGGCCCAGAACACCCTTCGGGTGGGGGGCGTCTGGGCTCTGCCGACGGACGCTGTCCGCGAGCAGATGTCGATGGTGCTGGAGGACCTGGGTGTCGACGCCATCAAGATTGGCATGCTCTTTAACGTCGGCATCATCGAGACGGTGGCCGGGATGTTGCAAACCGTGCCTGAGATTCCGGTGGTGCTGGATCCCGTCATGCGGGCCAAGGGCGGCCATTCCCTCCTCGAACCGTCGGCGGAGGCTGCGCTCCTGTCCCGGCTAGTGCCCCGTGCGCATGTGGTGACGCCGAATCTGCCCGAAGCGCAGGCACTCACCGGTCTGCCGGTCGATTCCGACGAGGCCCGCATCACGGCCGGGCGGCGACTCCGCGACCTGGGAGCGCGATGGGCCCTCATCAAGGGCGGCCACGGGGAGGGGCGGCAGATTCGGGATCACCTCATCGGCCCGGTGGAACAGACTTTTGTCGTGGAGCGAATCGACACGCCCCACACCCATGGGACCGGCTGTACCCTCTCAAGCGCCATTGCGGTCGGGCTCGCGCGCGGGCTGTCGGTGCCGGACGCCATCGGCCTCGCCGAGGGCTATGTGGCCGGAGCCATCAGACAGGCGCCGGGACTGGGGCATGGCCATGGCCCTTTGAACCATCAATGGGGGATGACGCCGTGGCGCTAGAGGGCCTGCACGTGCTGATTGACCCCGATCGGGTGCCGCAGGCACGCCTTGCGGACTTCATCGACGCCATTGCCAGGGGGGGCGCTTCGGTGGTGCAGGTGCGCATCAAGAATGCATCAACCCGATCCGCGCTGGGCTACATCGCGGCCGTTAGGATGCGGACCACGGGAGGGCTTCTTCTCATCATCAACGACCGCGTCGACTGGGCGCTTGCGTCGGGAGCCGATGGTGTCCACCTTGGTCAAGAAGATATGCCCCTCGATACGGCAAGGCGCATCGCGCCCGACCTCATCCTCGGCGCCTCGGCCGGAAACGCAGCGGAGATCGAAGCGGTGGCGGGCCTGCGGCCCGACTACGTCGGCATCGGGCCGATCTTCGTCACGCCGTCCAAAGCGGATGCCGGGCCACCGCTCGGGCCTGAGGGCGTAGCGGCGCTGTCCCGTGCCCTTCCCCCGTCCGTCATTCCCATTGCTATCGGCGGCATCGAGCCGGAAAACGCCGACAAAGTCTGGAGAGCCGGGGTCCGCGGCCTTGCGGTCATCCATGCCGTAACAGGCGCCGGCGACCCGGAGGAGGCCGTGCGCGCTCTCCTCGCAGGTTCTTCTCCATAGCGCTCGAAACATTGCTGGAAGCCGCTTTCGCTCGAATGGCATTGACCGCTCCATACGCTCGACACTCACTATCCGGAGGACTCTATGTGGACCGATGAGCTTCGTACGCCGGCGCTCCCTATCTGGGAGGCGATCTATACCCATCCGTACATTCTGGGGCTGGCCGACGGTTCTCTTCCCCGTTCCGCCTTTCGTTATTTTGTCGGACAGGATGCGGCTTACCTGAAGGATTTCAGCCGGGTGCTGGCCATGCTGGCGGTCAAGAGTCCGTACCGGCACCACGAGCGCACATGGCTCGTCCACTCCGAGACGGTGCACGCGGTGGAGCAGGAATTGCACCGGGAGCTTGCTCCCGCTTTGGGTCTTAATCCCACCGTCCTCGCCGAGACAACGCCCGGCCCCGTGACGGCGGCGTACACCGACCATCTTATCCGCACCGCCTACGATCGATCCTATCCTGTCCTCATCGCGGCGGTGCTGCCGTGCTACTGGATCTATCGTGAGGTTGGACTCCGGCTGCAAGACGCCGCGCCGGCTTTCGGCCCGTATCGCGACTGGATCGCCACGTACGCCGGAGACGCGTACGGGCAGTCAGTAACAGAGGCGCTGGCGATGGCGGAGGAGGCGGGCCTGCAGGCCGCCGCATCCGATCATGCGGCGGCGGTGCGCGCCTTCTACGCCAGCTCACGCTACGAATGGCTGTTCTGGGACCAGGCCTGGTCCGAAGAACGATCGCTGAAGGCGTCCGCCTTTCCTGGCATCCCCCTGTAGGCTCGACGCGCGGCCGCTTCTACTTGACGCGTCATCGAACGTCCCCAACTCTCGAGTCTGCAGCGCCCCATCCGCCGGACACGGCCGTTGACAGCCCCGCCTGGCACGCGTGCGGGCGCTCTTACCGGTAAGGCCACAGGGCCGCGAGGAGAAACAAAGAGGTGGAGGCGGCGAAGATCCAGTGGCCGACGATGGTACGGGCGGTGGGGCCCGGGCCCTGGCGCACATGGCGTAGGGTCAGTCCGAACAGACTCCCGCCAATCAGGGAGGCTCCTCCGAGGTCCAGAAACCAGATCGGAGCACCGGGTCGGGCCAGACTGGGATTCGTGTTCACATAGTAAAAAACGCCGAAGGCCATCAACCACAAAACCAGCACCAGGGTCGCATGAGCGTAGCGGCCCGAGACCGTGGGCGCCCGTCTTAAGTACTGCATCAGGGCCACGCCGCCCATCAGGAGTGTGAGCGGCAGCAGCACCCAGGACACATGCGCCAGAATCGCCATCTCCGCCCGGAACAGGGCGGCGGGCGAGTGATAGATGCCCCTCATTACGGCAGATCCGACTCCCGAAGCTCGCGAAGATACCGGGACACCGCCGGCCCTAGGTCGGGCTCAGCGAGCGCGGCCGCCACCACCGCCTTGATGTAGCCGAGTTTATCGCCCACGTCGTAGCGAACCCCGTCGAACGCCACGGCCAGCAGCCGCCCCTCACCCGCGCGCACCGCCAGGGCATCGGTCAGCTGGATCTCCCCGCCAGCCCCCGGGGGCAGGTCTCTCAACACATCGAAAATGCCCTCGTCCAGCACGTAGCGGCCCAGAAGGGCCCAGGCGGGATCGGATGCCACGTCCTTCAGCGGGGGCTTTTCGACCAGATGCTCGACCTCCATGACTCCGCCCTTCATGGTGCCGGTCGCGATGCCGTAACGCGATGCCTCGGCGCGCGGAACCGGCATGGCCGCCACGACGCACACCCCTGGCCGGTAATGGGCCGCCAGCTGTCCCCAGACCGGGCTCGGCCCCGTCATCACGTCGTCGGGCAGCAGCACCCCGAACGGCTGACGACCAATATGGGAGGCTCCCTGAAGCACCGCGTGGCCAATCCCGAGCGGTTCCGCCTGGCGCGTGTAGTAAAGACGCACCGCCTCTCCCACCGCGCGCACCGCTTCCAGCTCCCGTGTCTTGCCGCGACTCTCCAGAAGATGCTCCAGCTCGAAATTGCGGTCGAAATGATCCGCCATCAGCGATTTGCCCCGGCTCGTCACGATGAGGAGGTCCTCTACCCCGCTGGCCACGGCTTCTTCAACCGCCCACTGAATCACGGGGCGATCGATGAGGGGCATCAGTTCCTTTGGAACCACTTTGGTCGCCGGCAGAAGCCGGGTTCCGGCGCCCGCGGCCGGGATCATCGCCCGGGTGATGGGACTTCGGGTCATCGGCGAGGATACTCCCTTCTGAATGGCCGGTCAGACAAGGTCGGAACGCCCCTCGGCCTCAAGCCGTCTCACGATGGCGCGGACGCTCTGAGCGCGCTCGGGCGGCAGGATGAGAACGGCATCGGGCGTGCGCACGATGACGAGCCCCTGAAGACCGATCCCGGCGACGAGGGGGCCCTCGTTACCCAGCACCACCACGTCCCGACTGTCTTCCAGTACCACCCGGTCCGCGGATCGATCTTTCTGGATCCGGGCCACGGCTTCGAAACTTCCCACGTCATCCCAGCCGACGTCGAGGGCAAACACCGAAAGTTTCTCCACCCGCTCCATGATGCCAACGTCAAGGGACACGGCGTCGAGATCGAGGAACGGCCCCGCCGAACCGGTTCCGTGAAGCTCTCCCGCAGCATCCCAGCAGGCGGGCATGAAGCGGCGAAATGCCTCCGCTAAAGCCGGGAGCGGCAGTATGAACATGCCCGAGTTCCAGAGAAATCGCCCACTGGCCACCATCCGCGTGGCCTGCCGGGCGTCCGGCTTCTCAACGAAGCGCACCACCCGCGAGGCGTCCTCTCCCGGCGCGTCGGCCGTCTCGATGTAGCCAAAACCGGTGTCCGGACGTTCGGGGACGATCCCAAACAGCGTCATCTCCCCATGAGCGGCCGCGTGCCGGAGCGCACGCCCGAGCCGCTCCTGGAAGCGGCCGGGCTCGGCCACCGCATGATCGGACGGAAGCACGGTCAGCACGGCCCCCGGGTCGGCAGCGAGGATGGTCTGTGCCGCCCAGGCCACCGACGCGGCCGTGCCCCGTCCCGCCGGTTCGGCCAGGATCTGATCGGGCGCGAGCTCCGGGAGCTCGTGGCGCACATGCTCTCGGTACGCTTCACCCGTAACCACCAGCACCCGTTCCGGGGAGAACACATCCGCCACCCGGGTCCGGGTTTCCACCAGAAGGCTCTGCGACGACAGGAGCGGAAGAAACTGCTTGGGGCGCTCCCGCCGCGACAGCGGCCAGAACCGCTCACCGCGCCCGCCGGCCAGGAGCACGAGCCAGTTCATGAGAGAGACTCCCAGGTCTTGATGGCCGCGTCGGCGCCGCCCGTGCGCCCGAGAATGGTGCCCAGGGCTTCGAGAACACGCAGGAGAGGCTCTAGGCGCGCGCCCTCACCCATGGTGCCGATGCGCCAGATACGGCCTTTCAACGGGCCGAGGCCGCCCCCGATCTCGATGTTAAACTGATCGCGCAGGTGGCCGCGAACGGCGGCGTCGTCCACGTCCGGGGGAATCTCGACGGTGATAAGGGAAGGCAGGCGGACGTCCGCGGCCACGCCGACCGTGAGCCCCATGGCCTCGATACCGGCCGCCATGGCCGCATTGGCGCGCCGATGGCGGGCAAACCGCGGCAGAAGTCCTTCCTCACGCACCAGTCGGAGACCCTCGGCCAGCGCGTAGATCATGCTGATAGGCGCGGTGTGGTGGTAGAAACGTTCTTGACCCCAGTAGCGCTCCAGCATCGACAGGTCCAGATACCAGCTCGGGACCGGTGATTTCCGTGCCCGGAGGCGGCGGAGCGCACGCTCGCCGGCCGTCAGGGGAGCCAGGCCGGGTGGAACCGCCAGGCACTTCTGGCTGCCGGCAAACACGACGTCCAGCTCGCGCCGGTCCACCTCCACCGGCATGCCGCCAATGGCCGTTACGGCGTCCACGATGAAGAGGCCGTCTCGCGCGTGCACCAGGTCCGCCAGTCCATCGAGAGGCTGCAGAACCCCGGTCGAGGTCTCGGCCAGCACCAGGGCCACCGTCCGGTAAGGAGTGGGAGCGCTGTTCAGGCGGGCTTCCAGCTGTTCCGGTTCGAACGCGCGGCCCCAGGGCACTTCCAGCACATCAACCCGCGCGCCCTGGCGGGCGGCGGCGTCCGCCATCCGTTGTCCAAACAGTCCGGCCACCACTACCAGCACCGGATCTCCCGGCTCCACGAAATTGACCACCGCCGCCTCCATGCCCGCGCTGCCGGTGCCGGAAAGCGGCATAGACAGACGGTTTTCGGTTCCGAAGGTTAGACGGAGGTCCTCACAAACATGGTCCATAATGGCGAGAAATGCCGGATCGAGATGCCCAAGGACCGGACTTGCCATCGCCAGGCGCACACTGGGCGGCACGGGAGACGGTCCCGGACCCATTAACAAGCGTTCGGGAATACTATCCTGCAATGCCAGGCTGGCTTCCCCCTCGTTCTACCACCCTAGCATCCGCGTTCCCCCGGCTTCAAGCGCTTTCCGGCCGGTTGATCGGCGCCTGCCGGTAAGCGCACGGCCGGCACGAAGCGGAGGGCCCGACGTTCGCGTGGGAGACGTTTCGACCGGCATGCGCTTTGAACGTTGGTGGCGGCGCCGCACGCGACCTGAAACGAGCGGGCCAGCTTCAGGAGGATGAACGGATACGGGTCCAAGAGGCGGAGAGTGAACCTCAAGTTCACGGCCCGAGGTTCCCCCCAGCTCTCTCACGATGCGCGACCAACGGGGTGCTTAGGCGCACGCGGTTTGGCCCCATGTCCACCCATCCTGGCACCCCGTGATGGCCGGGAGCAGGCTCTTGCTACAATCGACCTGGCAGCAACGGGGAGGTACGCGCGTGCTCAGGATGGCGTCCCATGAGACCCCCATACGGGTCCGGTTCTGCGAGACCGACATGAATCGTCACGTGAGTCAGGTGAGCTATTTCATTTACTTCGAGGAAGCCCGCACCCGATACATCGAGACCTTCGGCATTTCCTGGACCGAAGGGCCGTTCAACATGGTGCTTGTCCGGCAGTGGGCGGACTACTTGAAGCCGGCGCACTTCCCCGACGAGCTGGTCGTCCTCACGGACATCATCTCGGTGGGGCGCTCTTCGATCCGCATGGCCCATCGAGTGGTGCCGGCGGGTGCTCCTCCCGGCACCGACGTCATGTGCCAGGGCGAGTCGGTGATGGTCCTCGTCACCAAGGACCAGAGCGCGAGCGTGCCGTGGCCTTCGGAGCTTAGGGCCCGGCTCGCGGCCAAGGCCGATCCGACGCTCGCGGTCCCGGCTAGGGCATGACGTTCGGGCCGGTGACGTCCAACGCATCCCAGATGCCGGCCGACTTTCGCCCATAAACTGGCTCCTGATGGAGTACGCAGCCGCGGGTCTCCCTCGTAATCGTGAAGGATTCGCTGTGGCCCCGGCGCAGGGACCGCCGCCCGTCCGAGCGGCGCTCGGCTCGGCACCGGAAAACGCCGGCGTCATGCTGCTTACCGAGTGCGGGAGCCAACCATGGCCGCTATAGGCGACGGTGCTCAGCAAATCCGTCAGAACTGACACGGCCATGTGCCATCGCCAAATCCGCTGACGTTGGGACCGCTCCATACGGCTTTTGGCGCCGCGACTCCTCTTACGGTTCCGGTACCGGTGGGTGTCGAGCAGGCATGCAGGGGAGGGAGCCGGGGGCGGCGCTCGTGCGTGCGTGGCGCGACCGCTCTTTTCCGAGCGCTTCGGCCAATGCCTGGAAGCTTGGGTACTTCTCTTATGGCCTCTCGCGGTGTAGGTGCGGGTGTGGGGTAAAGACCGGGCCGGTCGGGCCGGACCCCGGCGCACAGACGGGAGCGCCCAGGAACGTTGCGGGCCCGGCAGCCGCCGACAGGACCGTAAGGAGCCGTTTCCTGCCTGCCGGGTCTCCCCCCTCCTGTTCTCCAACCCCGCATAAAGTAGCCGGAGGGAAGTAGCCCTCCGGCGGACCTGCGGTTCCTTCCGTGAGATGGGCAGGGGCATGAAAAAACGCCTCGGAGGAGGCGTTAAATTGGTGCCGGGAACCGGACTTGAACCGGTACGAGCTCATCGCCCCGAGGATTTTAAGTCCCCTGCGTCTGCCTATTCCGCCATCCCGGCGTCAGGACCCACGCCCACCCCGGCGGCTTTCAGTATGACGCTTCAGATCGGTCAGCCGATCCTGGCTGTCCTTCATAAAGCGCGCCAGCTTGTCTTCAAAACTGGCTGGGGGCGCATTTCGCCGCGGTCCCCCACCACCACCACCGCGCGAAGGTCGGGTCGGACTGCTCCCAGGCTTTGCCTGACGAATCGACAACGCAACCTTGCCCCGGTCGTCCGTGGACAAGACCTTCACCTGCACGGTCTCGTTCTCGTGCACATAGTCGGTGATGTCGTTGACGTAACTGTCCGCGACCTCCGAGATGTGTACGAGCCCCGTCTGCCCGTTAGGCAACGCCACAAACGCGCCGAACCGTGTAATCCCGGTGACGGTTCCCTCTATGATCTGACCTACTTGGATGCTGACACCCGGACTCGACGCTGGCATATACGGGTGGTTCGCCCCTCCGTCAATTAGGCTTTTGGTGCTGACTCATTATAGAGGGCCACCCGCAAAAGCGTCAATGACGATTTCCCTTAATCTGCCAGTTAACGTATGCTGGCTAGGGGTTGGGCCAGATGGCGTTGGGCAACGGCGCCTTGCCGGCCAGCATGCGCCGCAGTGCGACCGGATTGTGCAGCTGGCGCAGGTCGTTGGTGAGGATGACAGTGTTGTGATGGACCGCGGCCAGTTGTGAAGACAGCTGGTGGGCCTGCTGGTCCAGAACCCACCAATGATGTGCGGAGGTAACCACGCCCACTCCTACATAGATGCCGACCGCCAGGAAGGCGATACGGGTCCATCGGAACCGAAACCGGCCGAGAGCTGTTGCGATCATGACTCCTCCGTTGCCTCGTCATCGTCCGCGTCGGCGGGAAATACATTTAACGGGTCGCCGCTGATGACCAGCACCACCTGATATCCCTTGCCGCGCGCCCGGTTGAAAAGTGTCGCCACCGTGGCCGGACTCAGTCCCAGACGATGGGCCACCGCATCGTTGCCGAGCCCTGTCTCCTTGAGCGCCACCACCTGGCGCTCCCGATGCGAAAGGCGCTCGAGACCACGGATCTCGATCTGCACGACGCGCCCCCCGGTTATCCACAGAATGTGTACAAGCTGTGTACATCCTCATTACAGGATTTGTACATATGGTTACAGGGCGGATCCTACGGCCCACGCCCAGCTCATGTCAATTTGGAGCGCATGTTTGGGGGCGGACAGAAATCCGGCACGGCGCCGGGGCGTGTGCCGGATGCTCTCTTGATTCCTGCGGAAGTCCGTGAGGACGGCTTTTGTGCCCGCTTAGCGGGTACTGCCGGCCTGGCTCGTCCCCACCTGCGAGGAGGCGGTCCAGGCGCCACCACCGCCAGCAGAGGCGTCGGTCGGGGCCGGCGACGGCGTCCTTGCCGCGGCCGGCCGCTTTCTGAGGGGAACGGCCGCCCGTCCTAACACCCAGGGCGAGGCCGGGGTCATGCCGATGAGCCGAGTGATGATAAGGGTCGTAACCGCCACCGCCACTAGGGTGAGGGGGGTCGCGACGATGCCGGGCAGGCCGGCCAGCACGGTGCCGTAGCGGCGGGTGTAATCTTCCAAAATCATGGGGTGCATGAGATAGAGCCCGAATGACAGATCGGAAATGAGAAGCACGAGCGCGGAGATATGCGGATGCCGATCCCGCCGGAGGTTCCAGTTGTGCCCGAGAAGATACGATCCGGCGATCACCAGGAGCGCGTACGGGACCATGAAGGGCTGCAGGACCGCCGCCCCGAAGGCGACCGATTGATGCTGCACTTCGACCGCGAAGACGAAGGCCGCCACCATCACGCCGAGACTCGCCAGGAGCGCCCGCACGAGCGCCCGCTGGTGAGCCACCAAGAAGCGATGGACCTCATCGAGGTGGACCGCCAAAAGCGCGCCCGCCATGAGGTAGGCCTCATACGTGAAGAACACCTGGCCCCGGTACTGCATGATGGCGCCGAAAGGTCCCCACCATCCGGTCACCCACGCGGGCTCGTACTGGAAGATGAACATCATGGCCGCCTCGACCAGCACCGCCGCGCTCATGAGCCACAGGTGATAGCCCTCGGTCTTTTTCACCAGCCAGACGAAGATCGGCATGATCACGTAAATCTGCATGGTGATGAGAAGGTAGTACAGGTGGAACCAGGCGGTGCCGGTCACGAGATCAAAGCCGAGCTTCGAAAGATAGCCGCCAAGCGTGGGCGTGTAGGTCTGCCCGTACAGCAGATAGGCTGCCGACCAGACCACGTAGGGCGCCCCCACCAGGAGAAAGCGCCTCTTCCAGAACTGGGGCCAGTTGGCGGGCCGGTGGTAATAGTTGTAGAACAGCACGAAGGCGGTCATGAACAGGAACACTTCGCGCGTGTAGTGCAGGCAGTCCATGACCATGTTGGCCCAGAATGACGTGGAGCTGTTGGTAAACCAGGTGGTGTGCACCGTCATCACGCCCACGATTGTCAGGGCGCGGACCATGTCGATTTCGTAGCGATGCGGCCTCGAACCTGCCATCAGCCCTCGCTCACCGCGCGCAGCACCTGATCCCGGAGCACGTGACGGAGCGGTTTACCGGTCGGTCCCGCCGGCAGATGCTTTTCCAACACGATCCGAGTGGGCCGCTTGTAGGGTCCGAGATGCTGCTCACACAGCGTTTCGAGGTCGGCCAAGAGTCTCGCTCCACCGCTCCGCCTCGGCACCACGTGGGCCTGGACCACCTCGCCCAAAATTGGGTCGGGTACGCCTATCACAAGCGCCTGCAACACACCCGGATGCCCGAGCAAGATCTCTTCCACTTCCCGCGGCGCCACTTTCTGACCGCCTCGGTTGATAAGCTCCCGCACGCGCCCCGTTAGAAAGATGTACCCGCTCTGGTCTCGGTACCCGTAGTCACCGGTGTAGAACCAGCCGTCGCGGAAGCTTTGGTTGGGCCCCCCGTCGGTCCCGGCGTCCAGGTATCCGTCAAGCACGCTCGGGCCGCCGATGCGAACTTCCCCTTCCACCCCGGCAGAACAGGGTTGCCGAGCCTCATCCACCACTTCCAGGCGGACGCCCACCGGAAACCCGACCGATCCGGCCCGACGGTACACCGGGTCGAGCGTGTTGGCCGCCACCTGGCTCGCCGCCTCGGTCAGCCCGTAGGTCTCCAAAATGAGAGGGCCAAACTTGCTCTCAAAACGGTCCAACACCGGACGCGGCAGGGGGGCCGACGCGGAGCGCACGAATCGCACCCGATCGGGGACACTGCCCTCACGGTCCGCCAGGATCGTGAGAATGGCCGGTACCGCGTTCACCCAGGTCGCCGACGACAAAGCCGCCCGCTCCCAGAAATCGCGAGCGTGAAAGCGGTCATCGATGGCGAGCGCGCTGCCGGACTCCAGAGCGGCCAAAAGACCAACCACCTGCGCGTTTACGTGAAACAGCGGCAGGGGCGAAAATCCTACCTCACCGGGTCCCAGCCGGTGGTGCCGCGCTACGGCGTTGGCGGTGTAGAGAAGTCGGGGCAGGTCTAAAAGTGCCTGCTTGGGCTCGCCCGTGGTGCCCGATGTGAACAGGAGCACATGGCCGATATCGGGGTCGCGTCGGAAGCCCGGCGCCAGATCCGGATCCGGAGTCCCAAGGGCCATGCCGTCATTGGCCACAAATGTCACACCCGCCGCCGTCGCCTCCGGCAGTCCCACCACCGCCACCGGATCCACCTTGCGAATGAGGCGCACAAGCTCGGCGGGAGGCATGTTGGGATTGGCCGGAACGGCCGTGCCTCCGCGACTCAAAATGGCGAGATAGGCGACAGCAAACGACAAACCGTTGGGCAGGGCGAGTACAACCCGGGCCCCTGGCACGAGACCATGCTGGGCTAGGCGGAGCGCCGTGCCCTCCACCAGTTCGGCCAGTTCGCCATAGCTGACCCGGCACCCCGTTGGCACATCGACAAAGGCCGCCATGTCTCTTAATCCCCGGGTCCGCTCTGAGAGGCGAACCGCCACCGCATTCGTTGTCGTCAACGTGGAGGCACATCCCTTCTCCCTCAGTCTCACGAGCGTACAAAGACTCGAGCGGCATAGGGTGAAGAAAAACCTAAGACTGCCTTTCGCGCTCCTGAAGATTATACCCATCGGCGTACGCACCTGGCTCGTTGGCGCACAGATTGACGTGCGGCAAGCGAGGATGCCGGCCATGACCATTCTATCTTACGAGTCATTCGACTGAGTCTGTGCGGGATCGCGCCGAAGGGGCCAGGCGAAGCCGGAGACGGCATGGATGTGTCGGTGGAAACACGGCGATGCGGATGAGCGTCGTAGGGGCGTCCCTTTGGTGGGTGCAGCGCCAGGACTGTGGCGGGGAGCTATTTAGTCCGTGACCGCAGTATCGATACGGCTTCCCGCCTGAAAGACGACGGCGTCCGGCCATTATCGACTCGGAGCGTCGGCCACGAAAACTTCCCCCATGGAACTGGCTCTCATCCCGCCGACGGATCTGACGAATAAAGGGGTATTGAGGCGAGTCAACTCCGGACAACCTGAGAGGCCTTGAGACGGCGCCCGTGGTTCCAGCTATCTCCAGCGCGTATCCTCCATCCGACGATGTAACGGGTGAGAGACCCGAAAGTCCGATGCGCGCATCGCGCGCATCCGGATCATAGGGGGGAGGGTGGCCAGGGGGCCACACCAAGACGGTCCAACCGCGAGGCCCCTCTGTACCTGCCAAAGTTTCGTGCCGGCCCCGAGCGCGTCAGCCCATGGCTTCTTGAGCCCGAAGACCAAGGAGTATCCCCTCTTTCCTCAATGCGTTGATAAGCGAGCACCGGGGCGGCGGGTCAAGCCAAGCGTCATTGGTCGGCGTCTCGCAGACGCGTACGACACACCAGCGGGACGCCTATTCGGAGCGGCTAGGGGCTGGGAAACGCTATGAGAGCCTTCCCGGTCGTTGCGCTGACAATGACGTTCATATGGTGATACGTGATGGAGGGCGTGGCTGGGGCCGGGGAGCCCGCGGGAGCGATGACGGGATTCGCCGATGTATAGGTCTGCGCCCACGTAATGAGCCACACGGGTTGCATTCTCCCCAACCCTGTCTGATTGCCCGGGAGTTCCCACATGAGGAGTTCGGCCGCCATCGGTGTCGATTTTGGTAAGAGAGGAAAGGCGTTCCGGCTAAAAACGGTTGCCTTGGCCGTCGCCATACTGACCGCTTCCGTCGCTTGAAGTGGAGATACTACGAAGCCCTGGTGCGACTTTAGCCATTCCAACGACGGGCTAGAGGGTGAGGCGTGCGCCCTGACAATCAGAGTCGCTACCAGTGCCATTCCTAAGGTGAGCCCAGCTGCTCCGATTATCGAGTGACGATTCACGGCATGGCACCACCGCCAGGGATCTGACTTGTTTAAAAGGATGGCGGGCGATCGCGAGGGAACGCTCTCACCCGCGTGTGTTGTAAGTTGGCAAGCTGTCTACAGTTCTCGGTCCCCATGCCCCGTACGGGTTTTGTTAGCCCAGGATGGATACGACTCGAGGCTGTACCAGGTCCCGGCATACCTTACTGGCAGGGTCGAGAAGTCCTCCTGGTTGGAACGGGCGCCCGGCACGTAATCCTGATAGGCGAAGACCTCGTCGGACCACTCACCACTCGTGGGCGTCCACCCCAGCGACCCCTTCGTCAGGTAAACGTTACCATTCATCTTAAGCGGCCATAGGAATATTGTGGACCTGAGGCAAGAATTTACACACCCCGAACTGGATTGTCGCTAGCAGGGCGCGGGGGCAGTCGGTGGCGGAATAGGGACTCCGGGGGCGGAGGGCCGGCGGGCCCAAGAGCATGGCGGGAGGGACGCCGACCCAGGCCGTCGCCCGGGCGGGCCTCTAGGGTCCCCTGGCTAACACGCCCCCGTCGTCCGGGGGTGGTCATCCGATCCGCCCGCCGCAAGACCCGTGCCAGGTTCGCGACCGCACAGTGAAATCGCCATTCCGGGTCGACCTTCGCGACGCTCCGCAAGAGAAACTGCCGACACCCTTGCACCGTCTTGAGATACCCCATCGCCGGCTCCACGGAGCATTGCCGCCGCCGGTACCGACGGCGCGGCACGTCCCTATTCCGTCGGCGACAACGGGCGCGGAGGATCTGCGCTCCGGTGGTAGCCGGGTGCGTTTCAGGCAAGCATCCGAAGCCGGCCGCGAAGTCGCCCCATGAGGCCGGTCCACGTGTCGGCGTCGGCGCCACTCCCATGCAGACAGAAAACCGGGGGACCGGCCCCGCCCTCTTCCACGTGCAGGCTGGCGCCCAGAAACGTGGTCTTGATCAGAACTCGTCCGAGGCCGGGCCGCGCCCTGCGACCACCCGGTAGAGGCTGGCCGCCATCTTGGCCGGCACGTGCTCCCGCACCTCCAGCACCTCCACCTCGATCGGCCCCCGGGGCAGTTCGATGCGCAGGCGGTCTCCCACCCTAACCGGGGTAGCGGGTCTGGCGGCGCGCCCGTTCAGGCTCACCCGTCCCTCTTCGGCCACCTCTTTGGCCACGGTCCGGCGCTTGATGAGGCGGCTTACCTGCAGGAACTTGTCGAGCCGCATGGCCACCCCCCATAGACGAAAAGCCAGGTCTTGCGACCTGGCTTCGCCAATCCCGCAGCTACTTGCCGATAGAGTCCTTCAGGGCCTTGCCGGCCTTGAATGCGGGAACTTTGCTCGCGTTGATGCGCAGGGTGGCTCCGGTCCTCGGATTACGACCGCTGCGCGCCGCCCGGGTCCGCACCTCAAACGTGCCGAAACCCACGAGGGAAACTTTCTCACCCTTGGTCAAGGCACTTTCGATGGTGTCCACAACGGCGTTGACGGCCTTCTCGGCGTCCTTCTTGGTGAGGCCGGCGCGATCAGCGACGTCGGCGACCAATTCCGCCTTGTTCATCCGAACCCTCCTTATTGATGCTCCTGGCACGGCACGGCCGCTTACTGGCGAAGCGCTCCTCGCCGTCCACTATTCGCCAGTATACCCGGAACTCCTTTTGGCATAACGTTTTAGAGGCTTTTTCGACGCTCATCCAGGTCCGATTTGAGGACCCACTCCGCCTCTTCGTGCCACGTTCGTGCCGCAGCCACGGCCGCGCCGATCCAGTCGGCCAGGAGTTCTCGCCGCTCCCCTGCCGAAAGCTCGCTCCCGTCTTCGATGAGTCCGTCCAGGTACGCCACGGCGGCGTCGTCCAGTCCCACCTCACCCCGCTTTAGCGCGCGGCTGTACGCCATAAGGGCGGGCATAACCCGTTCATCTCCGTGGCCTCGATGGCGCTCTCGCGCCTTGTGGCCCTCCCAGGCCGCCAGCACTTCCTGACTGGAGGCGACAGGTTGGCCCGCGAACACATGAGGGTGGCGGTCGGTCAGCTTCCGGGCCTGGGCGGCCGCGACCCGGTCAAAGTCGAAACGGCCGGCCTCCGCCTGGATCTGAGCCTGCAGGACCACCTGCAGCAACACGTCTCCCAGCTCGTCCTGGACGAGGTCCCAGTCCTCGGCGGTAACCGCGGCGGCTGCTTCATAGGCCTCATCAAGGAGATAGCGCACGAGTGAAAGGGGCGTCTGTTCGCGGTCCCACGGGCACCCGTCCCCATCTCGGAGGCGTGCCACCACATAGGTCATCGGACCGGACCCCTCGGGGTCCGCCGGGAGCCGGACCCTCTCACCGGCAGGCACCTGTGAGTGCCCGGGCAGATCCGCCCACCGGAGCTCGGTGGTGCGTCCGTGCGCGTCCACCCACAGCACCCTGGCGTCAGACGGAAAGAAAGCTTGCGCCCAAATGGCGGAGAGGTCTTGGGGCCCCTCCACCCAGAAGCCGTCGGCCTCCGGTCTGTAAACCCATCCCACCCAGATCCCTCCGCTCATCTCCCGCCGCCGGAGTGCCGGCGCGGCTTGTGTCAGACACGGCCCGTTCAGATCGCCGCGAAAGCGCCTTCTGTCACCTCAAGCGTGCGGGCAATCTCGTCCTGTGTGTGGGCGGCCGAGACGAACCAGCATTCGAGACGGCTCGGTGCCAGATACACGCCACCGGCCAGGAGCGCTCGGTAGAAGCGTGCGAAGCGCCCCGCATCTGATCGGAGGGCACCGTCATAGTCCCGCACTTCCCCATCGGTAAAGAACAAAGTGAACATCCCCCCGAGGCGGTTAAGCGCCACCGGGATGCCCCGGCGCCGTGCCTGTTCAATAAGCCCCTCGTGCAAAAGCTGCCCGAGCCGCTCCATCTCCGGGTAGGGGTTTTCCCGGGAGAGCACGTCGAGAAGCGCCAGCCCGGCTGCGGCGGCGAGAGGGTTTCCGGCCAGCGTGCCGGCCTGGTAGGACGGGCCGAGAGGAGCGACGGTAGCCATGACATCGGCGCGGCCGCCATAGGCTCCCTGGGGAAGTCCGCCGCCGATGGTCTTGCCGAGGCAGTACAGATCGGGCGTCACCCCGTACAGGGAGCCCGCGGCACCGTAGTGGAAGCGAAAGGCCGTAATGACCTCGTCGAAGATGAGAAGAGCACCATGGGCACGCGCAATTTCCGCGAGCCCGGAGAGAAAGTCGGTTCCCGGCTCCACGAGCCCCATGTTGCCTTCAACCGGCTCCACCAGGATGGCGGCCACGGTGTCCCCGCTGCGTTCCATGAACGCCAAGACCGCGTCAATGTCGTTGTAGGGGAGCCCCGTCACGTCCCGCTCCACGCCGTCGGGGATTCCCGCCGGCGTTGTGATGCCGACGGTCCCCACCCCGGACCCGGCATCCACCAGCATGGCGTCGCTGTGGCCGTGATAGGCACCGCGAAATTTCACCACCCGGCTCCGGCCTGTATAGGCCCGCGCGATGCGCACCGCGGACATCACGGCCTCCGTACCGGTGCTGACGAGCCGCACTTGCGACAGGCCCTCTATCCCATTGCACAGCCGCTCCGCCAACATAATCTCGAGCGGGTGAGGAGCACCGGTCAGCGTCCCCTCCCCGGCCTGCCGGCGGATGGCCTCCGTCACGGCGGGATGCGCGTGGCCCAGCACCAGCGGTCCGTATGCCGCCTGGTAATCGATGTAGCGCTGGCCATCGACGTCTTCCAGGTACGCCCCCTGCCCCCGCACCATGACCACCGGGGTTCCACCGCCGATCCCTTTAAACGACCGTGAAGGAGAGTTAACCCCGCCCGGGATGACGGCCCGGGCGCGCAAGAACCAGGAGTCGGATGCCGATGCGCTCATGAACGTGTCGTCCCCCTTCGAAGGCGATGTCTCACCGAGGATCCCGGGTCTCGGTACGAGCCCGCACGAGATGATACAGGGCATGATTGGCGTGGGCCCGAAGCCCTCGCCGGTCTGCGGCCGCCAGAATTTCTCCCGTAATCGCGTCTAGCTCCGTGGGTCGCCCGGCCTCAACGTCCACCAGCATCGACGACCGGTTGGCGCCCGTTCTGCGCAGGGTGTCCAGCACGTCGTTCCAGAGGCTCGCGGCCTCCAGTGTCACACCGTCGACCAAAGCCGCGTCGACGGCCTCGACCAGGGCAGCGCGCATGAGCCAGTGCCACTCCGTCCGCATGAGAAGCTCGCCATTGGCGATACCCAGCACGGCGGTCAGAGGATTGATGGCCGTGTTGATGGCCGCCTTCCACCACAGCGCGGCCCGGGCATCGGGAAGCATCCGCGCCTCCAGCCCCGCCGCCGCCAGGAGCTCGGCCATCCGCACGGCCCGCTCCGTTCCCTGGGGATCGAGGGGTCCTATGAGGGTGTCGCCATGCCCGCCCTCTCGCACCCGGGCCGGTCCCACGCGGTTGGCACCGAGCCTCGTGACCCCGGCCAACGCACGCGCGGGCCCCAGTACCTGCAAGAGCTCCCGGGCGGCGGACAGCCCGTTTTGAAGCGCCACCACCGCCTCCGACCCCAATCCGGGCGGCCATGCCTGGAGGATGGCGGCCACGTCCGCTGCCTTGACGCACAAGATCGCCCATGGGGTCCGAACGCCTTCCCGCTCGCAGGCATTAAACGATGCCGCCTCCACCGCCGCCGCCAGGGGACGCCCGTTACCCAGACGCTCTACGACGATGCCGGACGTGCGGATAGCCTGGACCTGCTCCTCTGTCCGGCACAGGACGGTAACGCGAACACCGCCTGAGGCTAGGTGGGCCGCCACCAGGAGGCCGATGGCACCGCCCCCGACAATCGCGACGTGTTCACTCACCCGCGTATTTCCCGGACCCCGTCGGGGGTCACGTCCATCACCAAATTGTCGAGAAGCCGGGTTGACCCCACCCGCGCGGCGACCAACACGGCCGCGCGGCCCGAAACCACCGTCATCGGCTTCAGATCATCGAGACGACGAACAACCGCGTAATCCGGCCGGACGCGGGGGAAACCGTTCAGGACCTCCGCCATGACCGCCTCCACCCGCGACGCGGCACGCTCGCCCGCCGCCACGGCGTCGAACCCCGCCCGACAGGCCCGGTTAAGCGCCGCCGCTTCCCGCCTGTCATCCGCACCCAGATAGGCGTTGCGCGACGAGAGGGCCAGTCCGTCCGGTTCGCGTGCGGTGGGGACGGCGAGGATCTGAACGTCAAAGTGCAAGTCGGACACCAATCGCCGCACGACGAGAAGCTGCTGGAGGTCTTTCTGACCGAAGGAGGCCAGGTCCGGTCGGACAATGTTCAGGAGCTTGGCCACGACGGTGGCAACACCTCGAAAGTGGGTCGGGCGCACGGCCCCTTCCAGTTGCGACGAGAGATCCGGCAGCTCGACCAGGGTCTCGGATCCCGGTGGGTACAGGGTCGTCACCTGGGGGCAAAAAAGGAGATCCACCCCGGCCTCCTCCGCAAGCTTGGCGTCATCCTCAAGCGAACGCGGATACCGTTCGAAGTCTTCACCGGGGCCAAACTGCAGGGGGTTGACGAAGACACTCATGACCACGAGATCCGCGTGCGCCAACAGCAGGGGCACATGCGACAGGTGTCCTCGATGCAGGGCGCCCATGGTCGGGACCAACCCTATGCGCCGCCCGTCGGCGCGAACCGGCGCGAGGACCCGACGAAGGTCGGCTACCTCCTCAATTCTCTCCATGTCCGGCCGTCGCCCCATCGGCGTCCTTGGAGTCATCGTCCAAGAATGTTTCACCAGGTCCGGGATAGGTGCCGGACCGGACCTCCGCCGCATAGGCTCGCAGGCCGTCGCGCATGACTCCCGCCGCATCGGCGAACCGCCGGGCGAACCGGGGCTGCCGGCCCAGCGTAAGCCCCACCAGATCGTGGAATACGAGCACCTGACCATTCGTATGCGCGCCCGCACCGATGCCGATGGTGGGAATGGCGAGCCGTTCCGTGACGGCCCTGGCCAGCGGCCCTGGGACCATCTCGAGCACGAGAGCGAAGGCTCCGGCCTCCTCAACCGCCAGCGCATCCTCCATCAATGCGTCCGCGGCCGATCCCCGCCCCTGGACACGAAAGCCGCCCAGCTCATGCACCGATTGGGGCGTGAAGCCAATGTGACCCATCACCGGCATCCCGGCTTCGACAAGTCGCCGTATCTGCTCCGCCGACCGCCGGCCGCCCTCCAGCTTGACGGCCTGGACCCGCGCCTCCTGCATCAGGCGACCGGCGCTCCGAAGTGCCTGCTCGGCGGATTCCTGGTAGGTCATGAACGGAAGGTCCCCAACGATGAGAGGCCGCGTCGTGGCGTGCACCACCACGCCCGCGTGACGAATCATGTCGTCAAGCGTCACACCGAGGGTGTCGGCCTCCCCGAAGACCGTAGTGCCGATCGAATCGCCCACCAGGATGAGGTCGACCCCCGCCTCTTCGGCCAGGCGGGCCGATGGAAAATCGTAGGCGGTCACCATCACCAGCGGCGTGCCCTGGGCCACCATGCGTCCGATATCGACAAGTGTCGTCCGCCGTGCCAAGCGTCATCCCCCCCGCGGTCCCCGTGACCGAAACTTGCGCTAAGAGTGTACCGAGTCGCGGGGAAAACTGCCAAGACACCCACCCTAAGAGCCGCTCCGTCGGTAGTCCGTGGAGCCGGGAAGCGCCGTCCCGGCCGCTCTCGTTGCCGGGTCCGCAAGCCGGCCCGTCGCCGCCAGCTTCACGGGCGGTTCGGTCATGTGCGCATCCTGCTCCCGACCGCACGGGAGGACGGCGCCAGCGGGTCGCCCTGGCAGATAAGGCGACCGACCGGCCGGGACTCACCGAGGTTCGACACGCGAGTCTGCGCTCGTTCATGGCGTTCTCGAGCAGAAACCCGACCGCCTTATTGAGAAACTATTTCGGGAGCACTCGACACAGCCATCAGGCGGTCGGGGAGCGGGCTGATGGCTTCTTGGAGGGGGCCAGCGTATTCCGGGGCGAAGTCCCGAGCCGGTGATGGGAGGGGGTTTCCTCCGTCTTTCCTCGCTTTCGCAAACACCCAGTGTTTACCGAGGACCCGCCGCGGATTCGAAGCGTCCGGCGAATCCCATAGGGACACCAGGGCGCACGGTCATCTATCCGTCGCACGTGGCGGCCGTCGCCACCACGACCGCCTCCCCGCCGAGGGAGACCGCGGCCCCGGGAAATAGGTCCCGGAGAAACTCTCGTCGTTCTCGGGTCACGCGTTGCGGCCGACACTCGCTTCTCAGTCCACATGAGACGCGACCGGGAAAAGATCTGCGATGCTCTCTGAGCACCCTAGGCGGAGCCAGACCCGAGGGGTATGTCAGGAAGCGCCCCGAAGGGTGGCCAGCACCTCCTCGGCCGTCGTCAGCACGTCCTCCTGGCCGTCCATCAGGCGGAATCCGAGCTCAGGATGCCGGCCGTGCATCTGCACGAGACGGCCGGGGTATTTCTGCCCGAGACGCTGCACGGCTTCTCCCTGTACCTCGCCCTGCTGCGACAGTCGGAACACCAGCCGGTCGCGGCGGTGTGTCACCTGAGAGAGACCAAGCGCGCGTGCCAGCACCCGGATGCGGGTGATGCGGATGAGATCGCGCACAACATCCGGCGGGGGCCCGTATCGCTCTTCCATTTCTTCCTGTAGGCTCTCCACGTCCTCGAGGCTCCCGGACGACACGAGGCGCTTGTAGAGGGCAATTTTCTGGCGCTCGTCCTCGACATAGTCGTCCGGCACATAGGCCGTGACACGAAAGTCCAGAGAGGTCTCGACCGGCGCCTCGGCTCCCTGACCGCGAAGTTCTGCTACGGCTTCGGCCAAGAGCTGCGTGTACAGCTCGAAGCCGACCGAGGCGACGAAACCGTGCTGCTCCGGCCCCAAGAGGTTGCCGGCGCCGCGGATTTCCAGGTCTCGCAGCGCAATCTGGTAACCGGACCCGAGTTCCGTAAACTGCTGAATGGCCATGAGGCGCTGTTCGGCTTCCGGGGTAAGCCGCCTGTCGCGGCGAAAGGTAAAGTACGAATAGGCCAGGCGGTTTGAGCGGCCCACCCGCCCTCTCAGCTGATAGAGCTGCGCAAGGCCCATCCGGTCGGCATCTTCCACCACCAGCGTGTTGACCGAAGGGATGTCGAGACCGGACTCGATGATGCTGGTCGCCACCAGGATGTCGTACTCCTGGGCCAGAAACCTGGCCATGACCTCTTCCAGCTGATCCTCGTCCATACGCCCGTGTGCCACCGCCACGCGCGCTTCCGGGAGCATCGCCCGGATTCGGGACAGGGTGCCGTCCATGGCCAGAATGCGGTTTTGGACATAGTACACCTGGCCCTCGCGCTCAAGCTCCCGCCGCATCGCCTCACGGATGAGATCCTCGTCCCACTCCGCCACCACCGTCTCCACCGGGAAGCGATCTTCAGGCGGCGTCTCGATCACGCTCATGTCGCGCACCCCCACCATCGCCATGTGGAGTGTCCGCGGAATAGGGGTCGCCGAGAGCGTCAGCACGTCCACCACCTCGCGCAGCCGCTTGATGCGTTCCTTGTGGGCGACGCCGAAGCGATGCTCTTCGTCCACGATCAGAAGGCCGAGATCCCGGAAGTTGACATCGGCGCTCAAAAGGCGATGGGTGCCAATCACCATGTCCACCGATCCGTCGCCGAGGCCCTTCAATACCTGGGCCTGGTCAGCGGCGCTCCGAAAGCGGCTCAGCACCTCCACCACAATGGGGAACCCGACCAGGCGCGAGCGGGCGGTCACCAGATGCTGTTCGGCCAAAAGCGTAGTGGGCACAAGAAAGGCGACCTGCTTGCCGGCCATGATGGCCTTGAAGGCGGCCCGGAGCGCGACTTCTGTCTTGCCATAGCCGACGTCACCCAAGAGCAGCCGATCCATCGGCCGGGGTTCGGCCATGTCAACCTTGATCTCGTGCGCGGACTTCAACTGGTCAGGCGTCTCCTCGTACGGAAAGGCGCTTTCAAAGTCTGCCTGCCAGGGGGTATCCGGCCCGAAGCCAAAACCCGGTCGTGCCTTGCGCGCCGCATAGAGCCGGAGGAGCTCCTCGGCCATCTCCCGGACCGAGGCGCGGACACGTTCTTTGGTGCGGCTCCAGTCACCGCCGCCGAGCCTCGAGAGGCGCGGCGGACGATCCTGCACGCCGGCGTAACGCTGCACCATGTCCAGCTGCTCGACAGGTACGTAAAGGGCGTCATCGCCGGCGTACTCGAGATGCAGATAGTCTCGTGGCTGCCCACCGGCGTCCAGGGTGCGAACCCCGCGGTACACGGCGATTCCATGAGTGACATGCACGACGTAGTCACCGGCGGAAAGCTCGGCCAGCCGCACCAGTGACTGTCCGGTTACCGAGCGGCGGCGCGCCGGATGGATCCGGACGTCACGACCGGTAAGCTCCGTCTCCGTGAAGACCGCGAGCAGGAGTTCCGGGAGGATGAAGCCCTGGCCCAGCTGCCCGACCAGCACACCGGCCTCGCCCGGGTCCGGAACGCTCTGGCGAACCGGGACCGCGGCGTCGATGAGCCGGTTGGTGATATCCGCCTGGACGTGGGCATCCTTCACCACCAGCACCACCCGGTGGCGCGCCTTTCTGAGACGCTGGACCTCGGCCAGGAGCAGGTCCCACTGCCCGTGGGCACGCGGCGCCGGTCTCCCCGCCAGGCTGAAGACGTGGCTCTGGTGACGACGCTGATGTGGAAGCAGTGAGAGCGAGACAACCGCGCGGCCCCGCAGACGGGCGGCAAACGCATCCTCACCCAGGCTGGCCTCACATTCAACCGGCAGGAGCTCACCCCGCTCGAGCCGCCGCTGCTGCTCGCCAACCTCCTCCAGATCTCGTCCCCGGACGGCCTCCAGCACACGATCCCGGTCGACAAAGACGACGACGGGCTGCTCGTCAAACAATTCGGGCAGGGGCACCGCCGGTCCGAAGGCACCCACGATGCGCTCGATGCCGGGCCAAGAGCGTCCCTCCAGGAGCCACCCGAAGCGCTCCTCCCAGCGAGCCTCCATGGCCTCCGCCGCATCTCGCTGTCCCACGCTTCGCTGCGCGGCCGCAGCAGGCCTCAACTCCCGCGAGAGGCGCTCAACCGCGCGAAGAGCCTCCTCCCGGGTAAACAGCACCTCCCGCGCCGGCCCGACGCTCACCTCATCCATCCGTCCGGTCGAGCGCTGGCTCACCGGATCAAAGTGCGTCAGCAGATCAATCTCGTCCCCGAACCATTCGGCCCGGACCGCCTCGCCCTCGGGAGGAAATACGTCCAGTATCGCGCCCCTAAGTGCCCACTGGCCTGGCTGCTCCACCATCGGGAGTCGCTCATAGCCCAGGCGCACGAGTCGCTCGGCGGCGGCATCGCGGTCGAGACTCTCGCCGGCGCGCAACGTGAGCGGACTGATGCGCGGGGGCCGGACCAGCTGCCGGGCCGCCTCGGCCGGCGCCACCATTACGGCATCGGGATGCCTGCGCACGCGGGCGAACGCGTCTAGGCGCCGATGTTCCCACTCGTGCCCCGCGGCCGTGACGGCCCCGTAGACAACGGCCCGCGGCGGCAGGAGCGCCACGCGTTCCTCACCCAGCCACTCACCGATCTCGACGGCCACCCGCTGTGCCTCGGCCCATCCCTGGGTCACCACCAGCATCGGAAAACCGCGCCCGGCCATGGCGGACGTGAGCAGAGACGGCAGGCTCCCCGCTAGACCGAAGATCTGCACATCCTGACCGGCATGGATGCGCTCGGTGACCTCCGCCCAGGGCTCGGAAACCCGCCACAGCCCGAGAAGTTCAGCCAGATCGGACAGAAACGCTCACCTCATCACGCACAAATGGCCAGGGCCAATCGCCCCGGTGTGTCTTGGCTATTGTACCGAATCTGGCGCGCTGGCCCCGGTCGAAGGGCAATTGCCTGCCGGCCGGCCACGCAGGGTGGTCCGAGCGCACCCGGTCACGGTATCATGAAGGGGCAAGTTGCCAGAATCAGGTGCTGTCTTGGACCTGCCGGTTCAGGAGGGAGTCTGCCATCGAGTCGGAATCGCCCGCCCTCGTCGTCGTAACCAACCGCGAGCCGTGGCTCCATCGAGCCACCGTCCATGGCACGGTTCTCCGGCGCACCCCCGGCGGCGTCGTGAGCGCCCTCGACCCTGTTCTCCGCCATCGGGGCGGTGTGTGGATTGCCTGGGGGAGCGGCGAGAGGGACTGGGACGAGGCGCCGGACGGTCAGGTTCCGATTCCTCCGCGGGATCCCCGCTACCTTCTGCACCGCGTACGTCTCACGGATGACGAAGTCCGCGGCTACTATCTGGACTACGCCAACTCGGGACTGTGGCCGCTTTGCCATCTGGCCGTGGAGCGGGTGCGCTTTTACCGCCAGTCTTGGAACATTTACCAGGATGTCAACCGCAAGTTCGCGGAAGCTATTCTCGACTGCTCGGTGCCGGCCGACACCATCTGGAGTCACGACTATCACCTCGCGCTGGTACCCGGCCTTGTACGCTCGCTGCGGCCCAATCAGCGCATCGTGCATTTCTGGCATATTCCCTGGCCCCCCACCACGCTGCTGCGGCTGTGCCCCAACCGTGAGGAAATCATGGAGGGACTTCTCGGTGCGGACGTGCTGGGATTCCAGACCGAGGACGACTGCCGTCGCTTCCTGGACAGCGTGAATCAGCTCCTGTCCCACCGGGTGGACATGGAACAGGGGACGGTTGACCTCGAAGGTCGCATGGTCCGGGTGATGAATTTCCCCATCAGCATCGACACGCCTTTCGTGGCCGAGACGGCGGCGCTCCCCGCCGCCCGCCGGCTCACGTCCGCCATCCGCCGCCGCGTGGACCAGCGGGACATCGAGCTGGGCGTGGCTGTGGACCGCCTTGACTATTCGAAAGGCATCCTGCCCCGTCTTGAGGCGCTTGACATGTTCTTCCGCCGTTACCCGCATCGCCGCGGGCAGGTGGTCCTCTTGCAGGTGGTGGCGCCGAGCCGGTCGGATGTGCCCGACTACGCGCTGTTGGGCGAGCAGGTCGAAGAGGCCGTGGCCGATCTGAATCAACGCTGGGGCACCGATGGCTGGATCCCGGTCATCTCCATCCGAAAGCCGCTCGACCTGAAGCGTCTCGCTTCACTGTACCGGGCGGCAGATTTCTTTCTGGTCAGCTCCCTGATGGACGGGATGAACCTTGTCGCCAAAGAGTTCGTGGCCGCGCAGCTGGACCAGCGGGGCGTCCTCCTCCTGTCGGAGACCGCCGGGGCCATTGCCGAACTGGAAGATGCCCTGCCCATCAATCCGCTTGATCCGGAAGGCTTTGCCGACACCCTAGAAGAGGCCATTCAGATGCCGGTGGCCGAGCGCGCGGCACGGCTCGACCGCATGCGGACCCGCCTCGAACAATACACGGTGCAGGAGTGGGCCGAAGATGTCCTGGCATCGGTCGAGATGACCGTCGCCGACGCCGCGCTTGGGCGAATCCTCCAAGCCCGTCAGCAGGGACGGCAGATCGTCTGGGGTCTTGACGTGGACGGGACGCTGGTTGAATTTGCGCCTCATCCCGACGCGGTTGTCATTCCCGGTCCGCTGCTCGACACGCTCCGAAGTCTGCACCAAACCGCGCACACGCCCGTGCTCATCATCTCGGGACGATCCGAGGAGAGCCTGCGCGCCTTGATGGGGCCGCAATTTCCCGGCCTCCTTATGGGGCACCACGGTCTTGACAGCGCCCCGGAGACGCGAGACATCACGCCCCCGGACGAGTGGCGGGGAGACTTCCTCGGCCTGGAGCGCGACTGGCCGGGGGCATGGCTGGAAGACAAGGGACCCACATGGTCCTTTCACTGGCGCGGGGTCGACCCGAGCCGCAAGACGGCCTTGCTCGAGACGCTGGCCCACCTCACCGAGCGCCTGACCCATCCGGCCTTCCGGACCCGGTTCGGCAACGAGGTGCTGGACGTCTATCCGCTGGCAGCCAACAAGGGCACGGCCCTCCGGGGCTGGCTGGTCCGCACCTACGGCCCGGAGTGGCCCTCCCACGTCTACCCGGTGGCGATGGGAGACGATGCCACCGACAAGGACCTGTTTTTGGCCGTCGGCAAGAACGGTCTTTCCATTGCGGTGGGAGCGCGCATAACCGGCGCCGCGCTGGTGCTGGATTCGCCAGCGGCCGTCAGGCGGCTTCTGGCCCGTGCATCGATGTCGCTCCGGCAGTAGTCAGTCGCGGCCGTTGAAGCGATTCATCGCCGCCTCGATGCCCTCGTCCAACACGGCGTCAAGGGCCGAGACCGCAAGATCCAGACGTTCGTCCCAGGCTGCCCGCTCGGCTCGGGGGAACCGTCCCAGGACCCACTCGACGGCGTCCACGGAGTCCGGTGGACGCCCGATGCCAACGCGCAGCCGAGGAAACCCGTACGAGCCGCCGAGCGCGTCGATGATGGAGCGGAGTCCATTGTGGCCTCCGCTCGACCCGTTCTTTCGTATCCGGATCTGGCCCGGAGCGAGATCAAGATCGTCCGCCAGCACCAAAACCCCCGAAACCGCAATCCGATACTGGCGGCAGAAAGGCCCCACAGCCTCGCCCGCGAGATTCATGAACGTCAGAGGCTTCATAAAGTAGACGCCGCCATGGCGCGCGACAAGCGCCCGGGCCGCGCCGTGGAATCGGAAGCCCGCGGCGCGGGCCTTCCGGTCCAGCATCATGTAGCCGATGTTGTGCCGCGTGTTCTCATACTGCGCGCCCGGATTCCCGAGTCCCACCACGAGCTCGATGCCGTCTTTCATGGGCGCGCGCTCACTCGAACAGTTTGGACACAGATTCGTTCTCATGCACCCGGGTAATCGCCTCGCCCAGGAGCGGTGCCACGCTGATGATCTTGGTCTGTCGGGGAGGGTTGTCTACCGGAATCGTGTCGGTAACCACGATTGACCGAACGGGCGCATGATCAAGCGTGTCTTTGGACTTTCCCGAGAAGACCGGGTGCGTGGCGCACGCGTACACAGCCAGCGCGCCTAGCTCCAAAACCGCCCCTGCGGCCTGGGCGATGGTGCCGCCGGTGTCAATCATGTCGTCTACGATCACCACAGTGCGCCCCTTCACGTTGCCAATCACGTTGACCACTTCCGACACGTTCGGCTCCGGGCGCCGTTTGTCGATGAAGCCCAGGGGCGTCCCCAGATACTTGGCGAGCTGGCGGGCCCGATACACGCCGCCCGCATCCGGCGAGAACACCATCGGGTTATCAAGCTCCAGCATGGAAATATGTTCGGCCAGGGAACGATTCCCGAACAGGTTGTCCACCGGTATGTCAAAGAACCCCTGAAGCTGCGGGGCATGCAGGTCCATGGTCAGCACCCGGTCGGCGCCGGCCATCGTGATGAGGTTTGCCACCAGTTTGGCGGAGATGGGCTCGCGGGAGCGCGTGCGGCGGTCCTGCCGCCCATAGCCGAAAAAGGGCATGACGGCGGTGATGCGGTGGGCGGATGACCTTCGGCAGGCGTCGATCATCAACAAGAGTTCCATCAGGTTGTCGTTGACGGGCTGCGACGTCGACTGGACGATGAACACGTCCGTGCCGCGCACGTTCTCTTCGATATTGACGCGGATCTCCCCGTTGGAGAAACGGCCCACGTCGGCTGGCGACAGGGGGACGCCTATGTTCTCTCCCAGGCGCAACGCCAGATCGGGGTTGGCCGTACCGGACAGCAGGCGAAGTTCGCCTTCACGATTCAGGGTCACCGTTCAAGATCCCGTCCTCTCCTAAGACATGACCGGTCCACCAGGACTGCGGGACCTTCTATCACTTCCGTGTCGCCTGTGATTCCCGGCGCGTCCGCGCCCAGTCGGACTTGACTTCCTGACGCGCCCGGGCGATGGCCAGCGAATCGGCCGGGACCGCCCGGTCCACCGTCGAACCGGCGGCTACGTAGGCCCCCCGTCCCACCTCCACCGGCGCCACCAGATTCACGTTGCAGCCGATGAAGGCGTCATCGCCGATGAACGTGGGATGCTTATGCACCCCGTCGTAGTTGACAATCACGGTGCCCGCACCGATGTTCACGTGGCTGCCGACGGTCACGTCTCCGAGATAGCAGTGGTGCCCCGCCTTCGACCCGAGGCCCATCCGCGCATTCTTCAGCTCCACGTAGTTGCCGATGTACACGTCCCGCTCCAGATAGGTGCCGGC
>JAJZYZ010000097.1 GCA_021797815.1 Bacillota bacterium | reverse complement strand
CGGGCGCCGGCTTGAAGTAGGTCTGGAACGTGTCTTGCATAAGCCCCGGCCAGGCGGGCCACTGCTTCCCGTGCTGCTGCAGTTCCTGGAGGGCGGTGGATTGCTCCACCGCCTCATCCCAGACCAGGTGATCGCTCTTGGCGCCCTGGAGGTGCTGGGGGGACGGGTCCGCCACCCCCAGCGCTTCCTGCAGCCAGCTCCCTACCCCACCTTGAGACATGTCGTGAGAACCTCCTGACCCCACTGGGCGACCTGGGCAATCCCCTCCTCCGCCCGGAGTGAGGGCCGTCCGGCCTGCGTCGCCTTCTCGCGAATGGCCGCGAGTTTCTTGGCCGCTGCCTTGAGCGCGGTGTTGGCCTCGAGCCCGACCGCCGTCTGCTGCTCCTCCGGGGCGTGCATCGCCGTGGTGTACGCCTCGAGCGCGTCGTCCAGCACGTCCTGGGCCTCCTGATCGTAGGGGCTCACCAGCTGGAGCACCGCCTTGGCCACCTGGGCCCGCTGCTCCGGCGCATCCCAGAGGATGTCCGCCAGGATGGCGAGGTCGCTGCTGTCCACGGCCGCATGACCGTTGAGCCACGCCTGGGCCTGGAGCACGCCCGTTGCATCGTGCCACCGACGGTCCGACGCCTGGATCCCCTGCTGGGCGAGCGCCCGTCGGAGCGCCACGAGGGTGGGGATGGCCGGGGTGAGATCCACCTGGGCCACGTCCTGCTGGGCCGTGGCGAGATCCTGGAGGGTGAGCGTCACAGTCGGTGCCGGGGTGCGGGCAATCTGGAGCATGCTCGCGAAGGCGTTGGGATCCCGGAGCGACTCCACCACGAAGCGGAGCAAGAACCGGTCCCAAAGCGCCGCGAGCTCTTCCCGATCCTCGGGGAGCTCGTTCGAGGCGCCGACGGCCATCTGGAGCGGGACCTGCTGCGGCGTGCCGTTGTTGTGGAACACGCGCTCGTTCAGGACGCCGAGCATGGAGTTCAGGATGGCGGAGCTGCCCTTAAAGGTCTCGTCCACATAGGCAATGTCGGCCTCCGGGAGCTTATCGGTCGTCACCCGCCGGTAGTGGTCCTGCTCCAGGGCCGCGAGCGAAATCGGGCCGAACAGTTCCTCGAGCGTGCTCATCCGGGTCAAGAGCCACTCGAAGTAGCGGCCGCCGATGCGGGCCGTGAGGTCACGCACCAGCCGGGACTTCCCGGTGCCGGGCGGTCCGAGGATGATGACGTGCTGGCGGGCCAAGAGTCCGCAGAGGAGCCCGCGAATCACGGGACCCCGTTCGAGATGCTGCGCGTTCAAATCCCGTTCCAGCGCCTGGAACGTCGTGGCCATAGGCGAGAGCGTGGCCATGTCATTGCCTCCTTAGGGGCAGGAAGTGGGAGAACGAAGCGGGCGACCCGGACGGGCCGACCGCCTTAGTGCATCGGGGCATCCGGAGACGCGGCCAAGAACGGGAGCGGCAGCGCCAGCGCGGCCTCCACCAGCCGTCCCTGCTCCAGCAGCAGCAGCTGCGGCGTGAGGGCATGCTCGCCGGGGTCGAACTCGTATGTGACCGCAAACACGCCGACGGGGCCGACGACCTCGAGGTCGCGGGTGCCCACGACGGCCATGGCGCACTCCGCGGATGGAACCGCCAGGGTTCCCTGATCGGCCGTGCGGACGGCTTGCCACGCCTGGTCGGCGGCATCGGTACCCGCCCAGCAGAGGGCCTGGGCGCTCTGAGAGAGGGAGTGGACCTGGTCGGGATCGCGCCGGTGCGCCTGGGACTGCTGATCCGCCAGCGCCCAGGCAGCCGGCGCTTCGAGCTGGAGACGCTCCAGGGAGGCCGGGGTCATGAAGGCATAGTGCTCGGGCAGGTCCAGCACGAGCGCTTCGCGAATCGGGCCGAGCTCCGTCCGGGTCACCAGACGGTCCGGGTCCTGGGCGGTGAGCCGCACGCGCAGCGCGGCGTGCAGTGCCGTCGGATCGGCGGGATGCTGCAGCGACTCGATCATCCGAAGCTGCGCGACCACCTCGCCGGCCAGCCGCTCCAGCGGCGTCCCGGCCTGAAACCGGTCGAAGAACCGCTCCACGTGGACGCGCAGGGTCCCGTCGGGGCTCGGACAGTCGATATCTCCCTCCGGGGTCGGAGTCGCCCTGACGCCCTGCGCCTGAAGGGCACCCGAGAATGCCTGGAGGAACTTCTGAGGGTCCGCGTTCATGGGAATCCTCTCGCTTTCTGGTATCGGGACCGGGAAACGCCCGATGGATGGGGAAACCGTCTACTCCATGAGCCCGGCTCGGCCCGCGCGTCCAGGGGCGGGCCCCGTCCGCAGGCCGTCAGGCCGGCCCTGGACGTGAGCGGGCAGACGGGCTACGCGGGGGGATCCAGGTCCGCGAACGGGAAAGGGGGCGGCCCGCCCTGCACGACGTAGAGCGGCATCGGCGCCACGGGATGCGCGGCCGGGACTTCCGTGCGGTGGCGGTCGTAAATGTCTTGCACCCACTGGAACGCCAGACTGATGTCGATCAGCGTCGGATCGAGGACCACCGCCCCGAAGACGCTCGTCGGGACCGCCACCACCGCGTGGTCCAAGCGCTGGGCGAAGGCCCAGGCAAAGTCGGCGGCCGCGGCGTCTTCCCAGATGACGGCCACGGCCCCGGTCGGCAGCTCGATCATCTCGGTGGGCAACGGAACCGCCGCGGCGGCCCGCGCCTCCGCCTCCCGCCAGAGATCGGCGGGATCGACGCCGGCGGGTACGCGCCGCACCGGCAGGAGGGTCCAGTGCCGATCTGACTCCACCGTCAGCACGACTTTCGCCAACGCGGGAAACCCCGGGATGACAAAGGGCCGGACCAAGGCGTCGTCCACGAGGGGATCATCGCCCGCGATGATATGCGGCCAGAGCTGCGCACGCTCCGCGTCCGAGAGCGGCGCCTGGTCCTGGCGGATCGCGTCCGCGACGCCCTCGACCGACCCGGTGTCGTCCCAGAACAGGCGCAACTGGGACGGCGGGATGGTGACGCCGTTCCACTGGAGGCCATCCGGGGTCCAGCTGGCTTCGGGGTACAGGCTGGCCAGGATCTGGCTCAGCTTCTGCACATTGATCGCCATCAGGACACTCCTTTCTCGGTCCAGGGACCCGGCACGAGCCCGACCGGTCCCGTTACGCGGCCGTGGCGGTGATTAAAGCGTGCCACCTCGCAGTCCAGCTGCCGGCGGGCTTGATGCGCGGCCTGCACCTGCGCGTCGACGGCGGCCGGATGTCGCATCGCCCACGCCAGCTGGCGCGGGGTCCATGCCATCACGCGAGCCTGCCCAATCCACCAGCGGGGCTGGCTCCGCACCGCATCGTGGGCCAGCAATTCCCGGGCGGCGAGCGCTGTGCGGTAATGGGCCAACGTCAGCGTGCGGGCGAAGAAGCCGTACCTGGGCTCGGCGGCCACGGCCGCCAGGGTCGCGAACTCGCGGGGTGTGAGGCCCGCCGAATGCCGCAAACGCGCGAGCTGGTCCGGCCCGTGTCGGGTCAGCGCCCGAAAGAGGCAGATCTGGTCAACCCACTCGCCTCGGCGGCGAGCGCGGTGGAACAGCGTGATGAGCGATCCGGGCGTCATGAGCGGGCTCCTTCCACGGGATGGCGACGGAACCGAATCACGTCCGCCAGCGTCGGTTCGAGCGGTCCCCTCGGACCGTAGCGCCCCTGCACCAAATCCTCGGGATCGAAGACAAATGCGGTGGGCGCCTCCGTCAGCAGCACCAGCTCGGCCACCTGGGTTTCCGTGCGGGCATACTCGGCCAGGCGCACGAGCGACCAGGAACCGTCGGTCGCTTCGCTGTCTGCCACCTGCTCGTCACCGCCGAGGAACGCTCGGTAGACATCCGACACGGGCGTGGTAGCGGGAAAGGCTTCATGCCATAGACGGGGCGCTGGTTCGTCATCCAGCACGTCCTGCCACGCAATGACCACATGCACGAGCACGGCCGCACCTCCTTAGACAGGCACGGAAAAGCCCCCGCCTCCGCCGCGAAGCGGCGGGCGGGGGCATCGCCATGGGGAGGGACACGCTTACGAATCCGGACCGCTTTCGCCGTCGTAGGTATCCTCCGCCACGCCGGGAATGCCGGGGCCCCAAAAGCGGCCGCGGCCGTCCCCGAATTGCCGTCCGATACGGGTGTCGGGACCCGTTCGAGTGCGGAGACCCGAGCGCCCTGCGGATTCATAGGCCAGCACGACACGCCGGCAACTATCGACATCAAGACCCACCGCTTCCGCTACGGCGGTAATGCGGTGGGTGCGACACCAAGCGTCCCAGATCTGCTGGCGCGTTTGTGCGGAAACGGCGGGGACGCGCAAGATCGGATCGGTGATGGGCATAGAGACTCCTTCCGAGAACTGGGCCGCGTGTCGCGACCGGGGATCCTACGACACAAGAAAAGCCCCCGCCTCCGGCGCGATTGAGCGCCGGGCGGGGGCATCTCCGCGACGGATCGAAGCCGTTCCGGTTAGTGGTCGTCAATCGGCCAGGTCGGAAGGCCGGGAATCTGGGACGTCATGTGAGCCCGCAGCTTGTCCTCGGCGTCATACAAGGCGCCGGCGCCGAGCCCCTCACCCACCGCCGTGACTTTGACCGGCAGGGATCCGGAAGACCCCTCCAGCGGAGTGACCCGAAAATGAATTGCGGGGGGGATCCCAAGTTCCGCCTTCAGATCCGGGTCGTTGAGTGCCTCTTCGAGGAGCGGACACATCACGGTAAGCAGCTGTTGCGGCGAGATCATGGCATACCTCTTTCAGTGGGGCGGAGCACTTCAGGGAGTCGTGTCATAAGGAGAGCGGGAAAGCGTTAGCGGCGGCTCAAGACACGAGTGCGGGCGGGTATCGCGCGGCGCACGGACCACTGGACGCCCCAAACGTATCGCAGAAGTGCCACGCCTCCCGCCATCGCGAGCCCGATAAGGCCGGCCGTCGAACGATCCGCGATCGCCTGATACCAGGACAGAAGACCCGCCAGCACGCCCATGGCCCAGACCCACCACAAGAGCACGCGACGGAGCGTGGCCGGATCGATCCGCCACACGAGCCCGGCGAACAGCGCGGCCTCGATAGCCGGAAACAAGACCTTCCACCCAATGCCCCAGGCGAGGGCGACCGGGTATCCGATGAGCAAAAGCACCACGTGAGCGGCCGCCATCATATTCCCGTCCTCCTTCCGAGCCGAACCGACCCCCTAGGGCAGGCGGCCCGGGTCGCACTGCGGGATCCGATCCACCCCGCGGTCCAGAATCGGCGCGGCACTTAAAGGCCGGCCGGCAGGGTGTCCCCCAACCATCGGACCCACTGAGGCGGGGCGGTGAACGCATCGGGGGCCAGGGTGCGGAGGGAGCCAAAGTCGTCGCATCCGAGGATGATGCTATCGAGGAGCGGAACACCCGCCAGGGCACTGGCCAGGGCCATGCGCCGCGTGTGTCGGAGGTCGTTGTCGCTGGGCCGCGCGGGGCCGCCCGGATGGCTGTGCATGATGATCAGGCCGGAGGCGCCCAGGATGACGGCGGGCAGAAACACATGGCGGAACGAGACCGTGACTTGGTGATCGTTGCCGATCCCGGCGAGCCAGACGGCGCTAATCCGCTGGCGGCGATCGACGGCGGCGGCCACGTAATGCTCCATCGGCGCGTGGCCCGCCAGATCCCAAAGCCAAGCGTCGAACCATGTCGTGCGACGCGTGACCGGATCCGGCGTCGACCGGAGGACCAACGTCGCGGCCGGCCATCCCGGGGCATAGCCCGGCCGCCGTACCACCGTGGGCACCTGAAATGCTTGGCCCCTCGGAACGGTATGCCGCACGACGCGGAATGCGGGGAACGGCCGTCCGGCCATCGGGTCCGGCTGGGCGCTCAAGTGCCACACACCGTGGGCGCTCTCCACCGTGACGTCACCCAGGTCCACTTGCCACAGCCAGAGGGCAGCCCGCAAGCGTTCGGCGAATGCCGCTCGCGGGCGATGTCCGGCTGACCCGTTCGCCGCATGACCTCGATCCGGGAAGCCGGGACCCGGGCCAGCGGCGTCAGCACGGAGAGCAGGGAGGCGTGCGGGTCATCCCACACGGACAGGGGAAACGGCCAGACCGCCTGCAATTCGTTCCGTGCACTGATCGCG
>JAJZYZ010000096.1 GCA_021797815.1 Bacillota bacterium | reverse complement strand
GACCCAGGCGATCTTCGAAGTCCATCGAGATCTTCTACAACCGCCAGCGCCTCCACAGTGCGCTGGGCTATCGGACGCCGGCGGAGGTCGAAGCCGAGAGCGCCGCCTAGAGGCGACCCACTTCGGGGTGTCTAAATTCTTGACTCAGGTCCATCCAGCCCGTCGTGGTCCGGTGACCCGGACAGCGTGCGGTGCCCGGGAGGGACGACCGGCCGCCGACTGGGACTCGCGAGAACCCAGGGGCAATCCGGAACGTGCTAAATCACCAGTTCTCTAGGAGCCTTTTCGGATATTCGTAAGCCGCGCCGGGCTTAGGCGGGCGGTTCGGGTCGACGCGACGTTCCTCCACCAATCGCTGGAAGTCCCCGCCGTAGAGCTCCGCGTTCCGGAAAATTCCGCGTATAGAGTTGACAAACGAGAACGCCTCCCAACTCTTAGACGACTGGTACTCATTACCAGCTCTCGGAGTGAAGGAGGCGCCCCCGTGCTGGCTCGGCACATGGATCATACCACCGACGGTGCCACCCTCCCGCCCCTGGATCCGGCCGTCTGGGGCGACCTCGCGGCGTGGTGTCGCCGCGCCGATTTCGAGGCCCTCCGGCCCGCCCTGAGCCGCCCCGCAGGGCAGCGCGGCCGCCCCGGCCGCGACCCCGTCGCCCTGTTCCGCACCCTCGCCCTCCAGGCCGTGGTCGGGGAGGCCTCGATCACCGACTGGGTCCGCCGGGTCCGCCAAAGTCCGGATTGGGCCCGCCTCTGCGGGTGGACGCCGACCACGGTCCCCGCCGTCAGTACGCTGTACGCGTTTTTGTACCGCGTGTATCCCGACCCCGACCGTCGTTCGGGCGCCGTCCGCGCGCCGTCGGGGCGGCGGGGTCCCGTCCGCGCGCCCGGGGAGAAACTTCCGCCCCGCCGGCCGGGTGCCATCGACCGCGTGGCCGCCCGGGTGACCCGGGAACAGCGGCGGCCACTCCGCCCCCGGGTGACCGACGCCTGGGATGCGCTGCTGGCGCAGGTGGTGCAGGAGAGTGTGCGCCGTGGCGCGCTGCCCGCGACCTGGGACCTGGCCGCGGATGGCACGGGGCTGGTCAGCGGCGCGCACTCGTTTGGCCGCAAGGTCTGCGCGTGCACGGGCCGCCGCTGCCGCTGCCGGCGTTCCTTCAGCGACCCCACGGCCCTCCTGGGGTGGGACAGCCACCGCCACCGCTACTACTTCGGGCATAGTGCCCAGGCCCTGGTGGTGGCCAATCCCGTTCCCGGCCAGCCGGCGCACCCGCTGGTGGTGAGTCTGGCCCTCCATCCCGCCAATCGCCATGATGGGGTGGCCTATCCGGACCGGTTGCGCAAGACCCGGGCGCGCTATGCCGGGACCGGCGTCACGCTGCGGCGCGTCATCGCCGACGCCGCCTATGATGTGGACGGCCTGTGGACCTTCACCCGCGCCAGTGGCTGCGTCCCGGTGTTCGCGCCGCATACCCCGCCCACCCCGCCCACCCTGAGTCCTGCCGCCACGGCGGCGGGGATCGAGCTGGGCGCGGATCTCCGCCCGATCTGCGCGGCCGGCCGGCCGCTGGCCCCCCGCGGCCAGCAGCGGCCCGGCATTATGCTGTGGGCCTGCCCGGCCCAGAACCGGCGCGCGGCGCCCTGTCCCACCCCGTGTGCCAAAGCCCGCGGCCGCGTCACGGTGAACCACCGCGGCACCCGCTATGCCGCCAGCGGGGTGCCGTACGGGTCGCCGATCTGGCGTCGGACCTATGCCTTGCGGACGGCCGTGGAGCGGGCCAACAGCCTCTGGGCGAGCGCCGGCGTGAAGACCGCCGGGCATCGCCGCCGGTACCTCTGGTACGGCCGACTGGTGATCGCGGCGATCGTGGAACACGTGAAAGCGTGGGGACGCGTGCCGGCGTAGCCCCCCACCGCGTGCCGGTCTGGAACCGCATCTGCTCACCCGTCGGGATCGCGGGATCCCGAGCATGTTGCGCGCCAGCGCCAGCGGCCGCCGGCCGTCGCACGCCCTTCGGAGGTCGCTCGCCCCCTTCGCACCGGCTCACGACGTCTCGGCCCCGTCCGCCTTGGCTCACGGGGGAATATCCGAAAAGGCTCCTAGCTGCCGCTGCCGGTGGCCTCGCCGTCCGGCTTCCAGTCGGCATCAATCACATTCTCATCCGCGGGGGCCGCCTCACCGCCCGGCGGGGCTCCCGCGCCGGACCCATCCGCCGGGGCGCCTGCTGTCTGTTTGTAGACCTCCTCGGCCAGCCGGTGGCTCACGGTCGTCATTCGCTCCAACGCCGCCTGGATAGCGGCCTCGTCGTCTGTCGCCAGCGCCTCGCGCGCCGCTTTCACAACCTCTTCGGCCTCGCTCTTGTCGGCGTCGCTCACGCGTTCGCCGAGGTCCCGCACGGCCTTTTCGGTGAGGTAGGCCATCGACTCGGTCTGGTTCTTCAGATCGATGAGAGCCCGGGTCTTCTTGTCCTCTTCCGCCTTTAGCTCGGCGTCTTTGACCATGCGGTCAATCTCGTCCTTGGAGAGCTGGGTGCTGGCCGTGACGGTCACGCGCTGCTCCTTGCCGGTCCCGAGATCTTTGGCCGAGACATGGACGATGCCGTTGGCATCAATGTCAAACGTAACCTCAATCTGGGGAATCCCGCGCGGGGCCGGCGGAATCCCGTCCAGATGGAAACGCGCCAGGGTCCGGTTGTCCCGCGACATCGGGCGTTCGCCCTGGAGGACGTGGATTTCCACCTGCGTCTGACTGTCGGCCGCCGTCGTGAATACCTTGCTCTTCCGCGTCGGAATGGTGGTGTTGCGCTCCACCAGATTCTCGGTCACCCCGCCCAGCGTTTCGATGCCGAGCGACAGGGGGGTGACGTCCAGGAGAACGACGCCCTTCACATCACCTGCCAGTACGCCCGCCTGGATGGCCGCTCCGATGGCGACCACCTCATCCGGATTCACACCCCGGTGCGGCTCCTTGCCGGTGAGCCGCCGCACCAATTCCTGTACGGCCGGCATGCGCGTCGACCCGCCCACCAGCACGACTTCATCGATCTGCCCCTCGTTCAGCCCCGCATCCTGTAGTGCCTGCCGGAACGGCTGCACCAGTCGGTCAGTCAGGCTTCGGGTCAATTCCTCGAACTTTGCCCGCGACAGGCTCGTCTCCAGATGCTTGGGCCCCGACTGGTCGGCCGTGATGAAGGGGAGGCTGACCTGGGTTTCGGTCACCGAGGACAGCTCCACCTTGGCCTTTTCGGCGGCCTCGATGAGACGCTGCAACGCCTGGCGGTCACGGCGAAGGTCGATGCCCTGCTCTCTTTGGAAGGCACCGGCGATGTACTCGACTACGGCCATGTCGTAGTCGTCGCCGCCGAGGTGGGTGTCACCGGCGGTCGACTTCACCTCGAAGACGCCGTCGCCGACTTCCAGCACCGAGACGTCAAAAGTTCCCCCACCGAGGTCCCAGACCAGGATGGTCTCGTTGGTCTGCTTGTCGAGCCCGTAAGCCAGGGCGGCGGCCGTCGGCTCATTGATGATCCGCAACACCTCGAGGCCCGCGACGCGGCCGGCGTCCTTGGTAGCCTGGCGCTGGGCATCGTTGAAGTAGGCGGGCACGGTGATGACCGCCTGAGTTACCGTCTCCCCCAGATACTTCTCCGCATCGGTCTTGAGCTTGCCGAGAATCATGGCCGAGACTTCTTCGGGCGTCAGGTCGCGGCCGAGACTTGGAATCCCTATCCGCACCTGCTGATTCGGGCCGTCGGTGACCCGGTAGGGAACGCGGCTCCGCTCGCCAGACACTTCATCATACCGGCGCCCCATAAACCGCTTGACCGAAAAGACCGTGTTCTCGGGGTTCACGACGGCCTGGCGCCGGGCCAGCTGTCCGACCAGTCGTTCCCCATCCTTTTTAAAGCCGACCACGGACGGTGTGAGCCGGCTTCCCTCCGCGTTCAGGATGACGGTGGGCTGGCCGCCCTCCATCACCGCCACCACCGAGTTGGTGGTCCCGAGATCGATGCCTACGACCTTTGCCATGTTCTCTCCCCCACTTCCGGAGCCGGCCTAACTGGATGGGACTTCTCACCCGGTATCCGCCGAACCCGGCCAAATTAACTTGTGCCGTGTGATGTCGCCGCCTCCATCGCGCGGCGGTAAGCGTGGTCCAAATAAATGCGGGGCGTCCGACTTAAGTCTCCCGTCGTCGGGCCTCCGTCTTCCCTTTTCCGTCTGCCCGCAAGAGCCACCCGGGCCGTCCGGAGTCACTATAGTATGGCAGAGCCCGGCCTTCAAGAATGTCGCGGCGGACGAGAAAGAACGGCCCCCGGTTCTTCCGGTGGTCGTCGGCTCAACCCCGATGTTACAGGACCGAAGAAACCCGCACCGCTCCCGCCGCTTCAAACGCGTCGAAAAACCCCGGATAGGAAATGGCTACCGTGTCGGCTCCCGTCAGCAGCACCGGGCCGCGCGCCGCCGCGGCTGCCACCGAAAGCGCCATCGCCACCCGATGGTCGCCGGCGGCATCAACGCGGGCTCCCGAGAGCTCCCCGCCCCTCTCGACGACCCATCCGTCGACCCGGTCGCTGATGTCGGCTCCCATGGCCCGGAGGCCATCTCCCATGGCCTTTATGCGGTCTGACTCCTTTACGCGCAACTCCCCCGCTCCCGAGACTTCCGATCGTCCCGCGGCACGGCACATGAGCACCGCGACCAGCGGCAGTTCGTCCACCAGCCCCGGAACCTCGGCCGCGACCACCGTGGTGCCCGACAGCCGATCCGGCCCCGTCACCGCGACCCGTCCCAGCGGCTCAACGTCGTTGGTCCGCACAGATTCCTCCACCTGGGCGCCCATCCGCCGGAGCACCCGCAGGAAGCCCGTCCGCGCCGGATTAAGGAGCACGTCCTCGGTCACCACCCGACTACCGGTGAGTGCCGCCCACGCCCACCAGAACGCCGCCGACGACGGATCGCCCGGCACCGTCCAGGTGAGTGGTGACGGGGTGCCGGGAAAGATTGTCGTGCCCCGCGGTCCCCGGTCCACCGTGATGCCCTGGGCCGCGAGCATGCGTTCCGTATGGTCGCGCGTCGCCATCGGCTCCTCCACCGTCACGGGCCCATCGGCGCCCAGGGCGGCCAGGAGAAGGGCCGATTTGACCTGCGCCGAGGCCACCGGCAGCACCACCCGCCCGCCGTGAACCGATCCGCCCCGCACCGCCACCGGCGCGCCGCCGTCAGCGCGTGTCCAGGCGTCTATGCCGAGCTGCCCCAGCGGGTCCGTGACCCGGCGCATCGGGCGCCGGCACAAAGAGGCATCGCCGGTCAGCACCGTGAGTCCCGGCACCAGGGCCGCCATGCCGATCGCAAGCCGCATCGTCGTGCCGGAATTGCCGCAGTCAATCACGGCGCCCGGCTCTCTCAGCGCGCCGAGGCCCTGGCTCTCGATGACCCACTCCGCCGCCGACTCCTCCACGCGGGCGCCAAACGCCCGCGCCACCGCCAGGGAGCGTCTGGTGTCCTCCGCCCGCAGCGGACGCCGGATATGCGTGGTGCCCTGGGCCAGAAGGCCCAGCAGGACGGCCCGGTGCGTCACCGACTTGTCGCCCGGCACCTCCACCGTGACGGCGGCCGGCGCTGACCCCGCCTCTATGCGGATGAGGGCGGCCCTCATCTTAGAGCGACCGTTCCAGGGCTCGGGCGACCGCGTCCAGCGTCGGGGCGAGCCGCGCAAAGTCGGACAGGGTGAGGCTCTGGCGCCCATCGGAGAGCGCCTCGCTGGGATTCGGATGAATTTCGACCAGGACCCCATCGGCCCCGGAAGCCACTCCCGCACGCGCCATCGGCGCCACGAGCTGCCAGGTGCCGGTCGCGTGCGAGGGGTCGACGACCACCGGCAGGTGGGTGTAGTACTTCAAGACCGGCACACACGACAGGTCCAGCGTGTTCCGGGTCTTGGTCTCGAACGTGCGGATGCCCCGCTCGCACAGCACCACGTCGGGATTGCCGCCGGCGAGGACATATTCGGCCGCCAGGAGCCACTCATCGATGGTGGCCGACATGCCGCGCTTCAGCATGATAGGCTTTCTCAGTCGCCCGCAGGCCCGCAGGAGGGCGAAGTTCTGCATGTTGCGCGCCCCGATCTGCACCATATCCGCCACGTC
>JAJZYZ010000095.1 GCA_021797815.1 Bacillota bacterium | reverse complement strand
GTGGACATCGGTGAAGGGGAGCTGCACGCCGGGATGGGGCCGTTCACGGCCCACAATCCGCCGGCTGCCGGGGGCCCACCCACTCAGGTCCCCGTACGGGGTGACCTCGGCCATTTCCCCTACGTCCCGCTCCGCGGTCCCCTCGGTCGTGATAGCGGGTTCCCACCGCAGCCCCCGGCGGCCGACAACGGCGGCCGCGATCTCCATCGGAAAGGGATGGCCGACGGTGAACCCGACCTGCCGGTCGGCGCAGTCGTCGAGAAAGGCATGGGAACAGCCCGCACTGTCCGTGCGGACGATGACGGGCCCGGCGGTGGGATCGACCGGGAGTTGGGCGAGCGCGGCGTCCAGCACCGCGATGTGGTCGGTGGCCGTGCCGGAGCCGGCATTCCCCGGCCGAAGCAACGCCACCAAGGGGTCCCCGGTGGCATCCGAGGTCGCCACCAGCGGATAGAAACCATCGCCCCGTTTGTAGGTGGGGGCCGCGCCTTCTTTGTCCGAAGGGGACGTGACCAATGTGCCGTCGATATCCACCCCGTAGAAGCCGGCGTCCGATCTTCCGCATGATTCTCGAGGCGCTGGCCTTGACGGGGACGATTTTCAGCAAGGTGCCGGCCCGGTCCACTCCGCACTAAACTCCCTGGACCGGAGCGCGGGACGTATGGAAGCTAAGGTATGAGCACCCTGCGAGCCGCGTCCGCCTTCTATTAAGTCTTGGGATACCACTGTAGGGCCGATGTCAACTGAACGGATCGCTCCCATCCGTCTGGGCAATGACCCCGTTGGCGTTCCAGTCGAGGCTCGCGACGTTCCGGTCGGAGCGCGCGAGATCAAAGACAAACGTGGCCTCGTCCGTCTTCGGGTTCATCCGAAGTCCATAGACCCGGCCGCTTGGCGCGGTCACGCTCAAGACCCCGGTCTTCAAGTTGGAGGAGCCGGGAAGCCACCCGGGACGAATCTCGCCCCGGCGGAGAAGGAGTCCCACCCGCACCGGCAGCACGACCGTTATCACAAATCCCCTGTGGGTGCGGTCACTCCGGACCGTGATGCGTCCCGCAAACGACGTCCCCGCGGGATTGCCCGTCGCCTCAAGCATCGCGCGCCGGAGGGGAATACCGACGGTCGTCGCGATGTTGGTGCCTTCGACACTGCCGGGACTCAGCCGGAGGAGGGCGGTCCCGGCGCTCGCCGCCGTGAGCGGCCCTTTGGGACTCAGATTCGAGGCCACGGCCAGCGGACTTGAGGCATAGGCATTGTGGAGCACCAGCGCCCCGCCCGCGAGGCCGAGTACCACGAGAGCGGCCACCAGAAAGCGGCCCCGGTGCGCGGAAGCGCCGCCCGACGTGGCGCTTCCTGTTCGACCACCGGGGTGGGATGAAAAGCCCGACTCCGCCTCCCCCATCAAGCTACCCCCGCATCAGATGCGTCAGGACCATCTGCAGGATGCCGCCGTGGTGGTAGTACTCGACGTCCACCGGGGTGTCGAGACGCGCCGTGGTCTTGAAGGAAACCACGCTCCCGTCCGGCCGCCGCGCCTCTACGGTCACCGTGTCCATGGGGGCGATGTCATCCGGAATGCTGATGCCGTACACCTCGTCACCAGTCAGCCCGAGACTGTCACGCGTCTCCCCCGGCTCGAACTGAAGGGGCATGACGCCCATGCCGACCAGGTTGCTCCGGTGGATGCGCTCGAAGCTTTCGGCAATGACGGCGCGCACTCCGAGCAGCATCGGACCCTTGGCCGCCCAGTCGCGGGAGCTGCCGGTCCCGTATTCTTTCCCGGCAAACACCACAAGCGGCGTCTTCTTGGCTGCGTAACCCATCGCCGCATCATAGATGGACTCAACCTCCCCGTCCGGGAGCTGCCGGGTCACACCGCCCTCCACGTCTGGGGTCAGAAAGTTATGGATGCGGATGTTGGCAAACGTGCCCCGCATCAGCACCTCATGATTGCCGCGCCGGGCGCCGTAGGTGTTGAAATCACGCGGCTCGACGCCATGCTCTTCCAGATAGCGGGCCGCGGGACTGGGGCGGGAAATGCTGCCGGCCGGCGAGATATGGTCGGTCGTGACGGAGTCGCCGAACGCCGCCAGCACCCGTGCGCCTGCCACCGACTGGAGCGGGTGCGATCCCGGCTCCCAGGCGTCAAAGAACGGCGGCCGCCGGATGTAAGTCGAGTCCGGGTCCCACTGGTACTGGTCCGCCTTGGGGGAGGAGATCTGGTTCCACTCCTCGTTGGCCGTAAACACCTGCCCGTACTCCTGGCGAAACATGTCGGCGTCGATGTCCTGGGCGATGAGGGCCTGGATCTCGTCGGGCTTCGGCCAAATCTCGCGGAGATACACCGGCTTCCCCTCGGGGTCAAGGCCGAGAGGATCATGCGTGAGGTCGATGTCGACGGTGCCGGCCAGCGCGTAGGCGACGACCAGCGGCGGCGACGCCAGGTAATTGGCCTTCACCAGCGGGTGGATGCGGCCCTCGAAGTTCCGGTTGCCAGACAGCACCGAGGCCACCGTCAGATCTCCCTCCGCGATGGCGGCTGAGACTTCGTCAGGCAGCGGACCCGAGTTGCCGATGCAGGTGGTGCACCCGAAGCCCACCACCTGGAACCCCAGGGCGTCAAGCGCCCGGTTGAGCCCGCTCTTTTGAAGGTACTCGCGGACCGTACGCGATCCGGGCGCGAGGCTCGTCTTCACATACGGCGGCACCTTGAGGCCGCGGGCGATGGCCTTCTCGGCCAGGAGGCCCGCTCCCAGCATCACGCTCGGGTTGGAGGTGTTGGTGCAGCTCGTAATGGCGGCGATGACGACCGAGCCATCACGGAGCTCGGACGTCTCGCCGCCGGGGTGGCGGACGGCCACGGCCGTCTTGGCGTGCGCCGCGCTGAGTCCGAAGCCGCGCGCGGCCACGGGAGCCGTAAGGGCCTCGCGAAAACGCGCCTGCATGGCGGAGAGGGGCACCCGGTCCTGGGGCCGCTTCGGCCCGGCCAGAGACGGCTCCAGGGTCGCAAGGTCAAGCTCGAGCCGATCGGAAAAGTCCGGGTCCGGCGTCTCGTCGGTCCTGAACAGGCCCTGCTCCTTCAGATACCATTCGACCAGCGCGACGTGCTCGTCGGCCCGGCCGGTGAGGCGCAGATACCGCAGGGTCTCCGCGTCGGCCGGGAAGTAACCGACGGTGGCGCCGTACTCGGGCGCCATGTTGGCCACGGTGGCCCGGTCGGCCAGGCTCATGTGCGAGAGGCCCGAGCCGTAAAACTCCACGAACTTTCCCACCACGCCGTGGCGGCGCAGCATCTCCGTGACGGTGAGGGCCAGATCGGTCGCGGTGGCGCCTTCCGGCAGCTCGCCGGTTAGCTTGAACCCCACCACCTCGGGGGTGAGGAAATAGAGCGGCTGGCCCAGCATGGCCGCCTCCGCCTCGATGCCGCCCACGCCCCAGCCGAGAACCCCGAGCCCGTTAATCATCGTCGTGTGCGAGTCGGTCCCGACCAGGCTGTCCGGGAACAGAAGCGACCCCTGACGCATCACCACCGACGCCAGATACTCGAGGTTCACCTGGTGCACGATGCCGGTGGCGGGAGGCACGATGCGCAGATTGTCAAACGACTGCTGGGCCCAGTGCAAGAAGCGGTAGCGCTCCTGGTTGCGCTCGAACTCCCGGCGCATGTTGGCCTCCAGCGCGGTGGCGGAACCGAACATGTCCACCTGCACCGAGTGGTCCACAACCAGGTCAACCGGGATGAGCGGGTTGATGCGGCGGGGATCGCCTCCCCGCTCCGCGACCGCGTCGCGCATGACGGCCAGATCCACGATGGCCGGCACCCCGGTGAGGTCCTGGAGCACGACCCGCCCGGGCTTGAAGGGCACCTCATGCGCGGGCGCGCTGCGCCCGGTCCAGGACGCCAGATGCGCGACGTCCTCCTCTCGCACGGAGTGGCCGTCCACATTGCGCACCAGGGCTTCCAGCAGGATCTTGAGGCTCATGGGCAGACGGTTTACCGCACCGAGCTTCTCCAGCGCCGCGAGCCGGTAATAGGTAAGGGATTCGCCACGGAACAACTGCGAGGTGCGGGCTCCCAACGGATTCTGGTCGTTCCCCAACGCTATCGCCACCAATCTTCGAAGAAATCTCTCCTGTTAATTGTGACACGGGCGCCGGCCAAAGTCAGGTCCGTCTTTGGAGGGGGCTACAAGACCAGCAGGCTCATGAGGAGGTCGTCATGAAAGCGGCCGTCTTGAAATACCGATTGCCGCCGCCGCCCTTCCACCTCAAAGCCAAACGACTCGTACAGGCGGCGCGCGGGTTCGTTTTCCACGTACACGCGAAGTTCGATCCGGGTGACGAGAGGCGTGCGGTGCGCCCAGTCCACCAAGGCCCCTAACAGCGCCCGTCCCACGCCCTGCCGACGGTAGCCGTGGCCGACCGACATGCCGAACTCGACCGCATGCCTGAGGGCTCGCCGCTCGCTCCCGTGAGCGTTCAGCATGCCGCAGAGTATCCCCTCGGCGTCAAAGGCCAGGAGAAACACCGCGTTTGGCTGCTCGTGATGCCGCGCGATGATGGCCTCTTCTTCCGCGAGCGTGACCGTGAACTCGTCGGCCGCCAGCGGCAGGTAGAGGCCGGGCTCGGCAAAGATGGCGTGCGCAAGCCTCAGCATGGCCGGCGCATCTCCGACTTCGGCCTCCCGTATCAGAAACGGGGCGCGCCCGCGGTGGTCATCGTCCAGCAAAAACCCCCTCCCGTGCGTCCAGCCTCTCACGAGCTGGTGAAGGGAGGCAAGCGGGCCCGATCCGTCTCGTCGGCAAGAGAAAGAGGCGAGCCCATCGCGCGACGCCCCAACTGTCATGCACGCCGGCCATATGTCCTTGGAGCCGCCCGGTGCGGCGTGCCCCTGCGCGGGATCTCTTGCGGCCGGCCGCACCAGACTCTTGGGTCCCCGCCCCGAGAGTCTGGCGGCCTCAGAAAGGCTCGCGCCTGGCCGTCTCGTCTAGGTTTGGTGAGACATCTCAAGCCGCCCGGATCGTGACTGACGCGACCAGTACCGGGTCTGTTGGATAAGGGTGGTCACCCCTATCCCGAGAACCGTGGCCATCACCAGCACCATGGAGATGCCCACCTGATGGAGATTGTGGACCTGAATGCCCGTGTTGACGCTCAAGCCGGCCACCGAGGGAAACAGAAGTCCGAAGGCCCCGCCCGCGATAAACACCACGCCGCCCCAGCCCATGGTCCGGGCCGCCGTCACCAGGGCCACGCGCCGGATAGCGTCCGGGGTCAGGCCAAGGCGGCTGCTGATGAGGCCAAAGGCCCCGCCCGCCAGCGCCTGCATGGTCATCGTGCCAAACCCAAACAGCGCCCCGGGCACCCATGCCCAGGCGGCGCTCGGCATCGATGGGGCCAGAACCGTGTAGATGATGATGGCAAAGGCACCAAACCCCCAGCCGGCGATAAACCCATGCACGGCCGGCATCCAGGGCCGGGGATCGCGCAGCACCGGCTCGGTCTCCCGGTGCTTTGGTGAGAAAAGGTGAAAGTGCCGGCCCCGTCCGATGACCACCGCCGCCCACACCATGACGGCGCCCACCACGAGATACACCACGTAGTTCACCATCGGGCCGCCCGTAAACCACCGGTCAAGCGCGACATAGGCAAGCTCACTGGCGATGGCGCGCTGCAACGTAAAGGCCAGGGAAAACACGACACCGGCAACCAGGCCGCGACGGGTGGAGTAGCTGCCGATGGCGTAGCTGAACGTAATGGGCCAGGTATGTTCGTCGGGTGTGATGCCGTGAACGATACCGAGGAAGTAGGCGGTGACGAGAACCGCGAGAAGCCCGAGCCCCACATGTGGATCCCAAATGTTCAGCATGTCGGCACCTTCTTATTGCGAAAAACTTGCATCTGCATATTATCGACAAGTGGAGGTGCCGTCAAGGAAGAGAGACCGGGGGCGTTCACCCTCGGCCCCTCGGAGCCGACGCGTTTATTGGCGGTCAGCTCGGCCCGCGCCCCCGACCGGCCCCGCCACGGCGCGGCGGCCGATTTGGCACGTGGGGCCACACGCCTGCATGACCTCAGGATTGTCAGTCGGCGCCGCTGTTGGCGCTGAGATCGTTCATCAAACTCGACGGCGCCGACGGACTCAGCGAGGGAATCTTCCCGGGTGCGACCGAGATGGGGCCCGGCCATGAAGGGATGTCGGTACGGGATACCTCGTTACTCTTTCCCGCTGCGCTGACGCGGAGCCCGCCGGCACGCAGACCCATAGGGCGGTCGACCGGGCAGCCGCGGTCGTGCACGACAACATCCGTCGCGCCCAGACCCATGGCGTCCGGTCTCTCACGCCGGTCCGGGCGGCAGTTCTTTGGTCTGGTAGACAAAGTAATTGGCCTGGTGCTGCCAGAGCCGCGTGAACTTCAGCGTGCCGACGGACTTCGGGGAAAACTGGAGCGGCGTCTCCCGGAAAGTCGGACTCGTGGGCAGAGTGTTCAGGATCACGGGGCACCCGTCGTGCCGCCGGCAGTAAGATTCGGCCCG
>JAJZYZ010000094.1 GCA_021797815.1 Bacillota bacterium | reverse complement strand
GAGCCCTCCGGCGTTATCGAAGCCACCGGCGACATCCTGATTCAGGCGGAGTCGCCGCCGGGTCCGCTCTTTCAGGCGGAAGCGGTGATGGCGCTCCACCGGGCGGACGTGAGCTGGACCTATCGCTTCGACCGTGTGGCCCTCGAGCGGGCCGTAAGCCTCGGCATCGAGGCGTCGGAGGCCCGCCGCCGGGTGCTGGCGGTGTCGCGCACGGATCTCCCCCAGAACATCGACGCCGAAATGGAAGACGCCTTCCGGCAGGCCGGCCGCGTGCGGGTCGTGACCGGCACCGTGATCTTCGCCCGCGACCCTCGTGCCGAGGCCCAGGCCAATGAGCTTCTGGCCGGACTTGACCTCACGCCCATCCGTCCCGGGGTGTGGCTCGCGGAGCGGGATACGGGCCAGGAGGCGGCTCAGCGTCTTTATCGGCGGGGGCTTGCGCTTCGGGCGACCGTGGATCAGCATGGATCCCGAGACCGGTACGGTCTCTTGGACCCGGGCGAACCCGACCGCCCCTATCATCCTCAGGTGGCGGTGTCCGTGCCTCGTTCGGCGCCGGTCGCGTCCTCGGAATCGCCGCGGGCGTTTCTGGAAGGGGCAGCGCGCTCCGGGATGGCCGTGACCATGCAGTATCAGACAGACGGGCGGACCGTGCAGGTCATGCGCGCGCGGGGGATTCAGATCATCAACGGCTTCGTGCTGGGACTCGACACGTACACCGACGCGCCTTTGATGCTGGAGTTGAGTAAGGTCATAAGGGTGTGGCAGGACCAGTGAGACGTTCCCGCTACCGGATACGGCCCCGGCTTTTCATCTTCGCGGCACTCTTGGCGGCGCTTCTCGCGTTCGCATTCTGGCCCCGTCCCTCCCATCCGGCCGCCGCCGCCCGCACACCATCGTCCTCACCGACCACATCGTCGAAGCCGCCCTCCCCGACGGCCGCCTCTTTCGACCCGCCCAAGCTTGCGTGGTACGCCGGCAATGTGCTGCCGGGGCCCGCCCAGGGGCTTGCGGCCACTACGGCCGCGGGCGACCTCATTGCCGTCGGCGGGTTTGACGGCAGCAATTCCAGTACCGCCATCACCGCCTTCGGGCCCGCGCCGCTGGCGGTGTCGCTGCCGGTGGCGGTCCATGACGCGGCTGCGGTCGTCTTGAACTCGACCCTCTACGTGCTGGGGGGCGGGACGGCTGTCCCCACGGCCACCGTGCAGGCGGTGTCGCTCACGGGCCAGTCGACGGCCAATCCGCCCGCGCTTCCGACACCCATGGCCGACACGGCCAGCGTCAGCACTCCCGACGGCTTTGTCCTGGTCGGCGGCTACACCGGCACCACTTACCTGAACAGCGTCTCCACCTGGACCCCTGGCCATCTCACGCCGCTTGCGCACCTGCCCACCGGGGTGCGCTACGCGGCCGCCGCCTGGTACGCGCACTCCCTCATCGTGGCGGGCGGCCTGACGCCGGGGGGACCCACGGCGCATGTGTACGCGGTGGATCTGAAGACCGGTCACGTGACCGCGTGGCCGTCACTTCCGCACCCCGTCTATCACGCCGCCATGACGGTGTTTCAAGGTGACCTCATCGTGTTGGGCGGCACCGTGCGCGGGTCCGCCACCGAGGCGACGTTCGTGTACGACCCCCACAGTCAGACATGGGTGGCGGGTCCCGCCCTCCCCACCCCCACAGCCGACGGGGCCATCAAAGTCTTCAACGGGGAACTCTGGTATCTCGGCGGGTACAACACCGGCGGGCCGACGGCCGACGTCTGGATCGGGAAGGGCTCGTGAGCATCCCGACCGATGCGGGCCGATTTTCGCTCACGGGGCCGCTCTACACCGCACGACTTCGGCTCCGGGCCTTTGTGCCCGGTGATGTGGCCTTCATGCTGGACGTGAAGAGTCGGCCCGATGTCGTGCGCTATCTCTATGAGGATGTCCAGGACGAAGCGGCCGTCCAGGCTCTCGTGGGCCGCCGCGTGACCCAGACGGCGCTGAAAGCGCCGGGTGATGGTCTCTCGACCCTGGTCGAGACACGGGACGGCGTGCCGCTGGGAGAGGCCATGCTCATGTGGGACGACTCCCCGCACCGGCAAGGCGAGATCGGCTATATCATCCATCCCGCCCACCAGGGACACGGCTATGCCGCAGAGGCGTGTGAGGTCCTTCTCCGGATCGGCTTCCTCGTGGTCGGCCTCCACCGCATCGTGGGGCGCCTGGAGGCTCGCAACCAGGCCTCCGCGCGCGTGCTGGAAAAGCTCCGCATGCGGCCCGAGGCGCATCTCGTGGAGAACGAATGGGTCAAAGAGGAGTGGCAGAGCGAGATCGTATACGCCCTCCTCGACCGGGAATGGGCCGCACTGCATCGCTGAATGCCGGTCCCCTGCCTCGGATCGGGCGGTTAAATCTCCTCTGTCGACCGCGTCTCCCGAAACTCCGGCGGCACCCAGTCCACCGGACAGGGGTGGAGCGGCGTGTCCGGCAGGACGCCGTCGCCGCGGGTCAGAAACCAGGCGCCGCTGTCTGTGAGGCAGAAGACGGCCGGTTCCAGATCCGGTTCCACCAGTACGTGGACGCGGCGGATGCCGTCCGGGTCCGGATCTTTGCGAAACGCCGCCCAGGCGGCCTGCTGCATCTTGCGGTACGGCTCATCGGCCATGCATAGCTTCCCTCGCTTTTGTCGTTGTGCCAGAGGATTCGAGAACGCTGGCCCCAAAGCGGGATCCACCGCCTGGACGGTGCGCTCTCCCACAAACATCTTCACCGGGCCCGGCGCCACGGCCCGACACGGCGTTTTCCGATGCCGCCGCGCCCACGGGGACGGCAGGGGCACGATCACCCCGAGGATACTCCCCCCGGGGTGATCGCGGTTCCTGACCGTCTACTTCCGTCGAACGCTGTCGACTTCCATCGAACCCTGTCGACTGCCGTCTACTTCCAGTAGAGGTTCTGCAGGTTGGTTTCGCCAAACACCACGTCGTAGCCAGTTCTGAGACCCCCCACGCTGTTTGCCACCGCCGTCAGGCTGGTGGGCGTCGGTACGTACAGGACCGGCAGCTGCTGGAACGTGTAGTACTGGTACTGGTCGAAGATCTTGCGCACCTGGGACGGCGTGCCCGGCTTCAGCGTCTCTGCGACCAGCTGGTTTTCGTGCTTGTTGTTGTAGGCCCCGACGTTGAATCCTCCGGGCCCATTGAAGAGGCCGTCGCCGGTCGGATAGTAGTCGGGCACGTAAATCCACCCGTACCCCCCGGCCACCTGCCACTGGTTACTGTCTTTGGGATTGCCCACGATGCCGCCGAACGTGTTGCCGCCGATGGCTTTCAGGCTGCAGTCGATCCCTTCTTTGGCCCAGTCCGCCTTCATCAACTCGGCCATATCCCGGAACGTGGCGGAGCCGGTCGCGTAGAGAAGGGTGAAGGAAGCCGTGTGACCGTTCTTGGTCAGGTACCCATTCGGTCCCATGGTCCACCCGTGCCGCTTCATCAGGGTCAGGCCCAATCGGGGGTTGTAGGGATAGAGGTTTCCCATCCCCTTGTAGTAGTAGGCATCGTCGATGGTCGGCGCCGGCCCGTAGGTCGGGTTCGCGAGGCCATGATAGATGGCACTCACGATGCCGGGCTGGTCGATTCCGTACTGGAGGGCCTGCCGGAAGTACAGCTGGCTCAGGAGCGCCTCACTGGGAGCGTTGGACGCGAAGTTGACCGGCATGTAGAAGTACCCGAACAGCGGTTCCGACACGATGGTGTCGTTCTTCAGCTGGGAGCGGGCCGCCCACAGGGTGGTGCTGTAGGGAGCGAGCTGCACGCTTCCCTTCTTCAGCGCCGCGAATGTCGACGAGGCGGATGTCTCGTAGTCGTACACCACGGTCTTGATGTGCGGCTTCGGGGACCCGCTGAAGTGCGGGTTTGCCACCACTTCGTAGTACTGGTCGCTGACCGCCTTCTTGATCACGTAGGCGGCATCCGTCACCTGATAGATCTTGTTCATCGGCGAGTTGGAGATGGACTTGATCCAGTTGAGCTCCTGGCTCATGTTGCTGTACCGGTCCCACAGGGTGTGCGGAATCGGAATCAGCTGGGCGATGCCGTTCAGCTCGAACCAGTTGGCGTTTATCGGCTTGGTGGTGTCGATGGTCACGGTGTTGGGGCTGGTGGCGGTGACCGACTTCCACAACGTGGGCATCCCGCCCTCACCCGCAAAGCAGTACGGGAACGGTGACGAGGACCCCGAGGCGGCGGCCTCCAACTGGTAGTCATACACCACGTCCTGCGCGGTGATGGGCGTGCCGTTGGACCACTTCCAGCTGCTCTTCAAGTGCACGACGAACTGGGTGCCCGCCGTATTGTGGGTGATGTTGGACGCGATGGACTGGGCGTAGTCAATCTGGTCGCGGCTGTTGATCCACAAGAGCGGCATGTACTCCCACATGCTGCCGCCGATGCCGCCGGAGATGGTGCCGCAGGAGGTCGCCGGGACCACCGGCGCCCACCAGTTTGGCTGGGACTGCGGCGCCATGGCAATCGTCAGGGCATTGGGGTGGCTGATGGAGGCAGGAGCGCTGCCTGTCGCGACGCCGCAGCCGGCCAGCAAGAGAAGACTGAACGCGGCCAGCGAAGTTATGACCCGTCGGGGAATGTGAGAACCGGACTGGCGCGCACCGGACCGTTCGACCCGGTGCCAATGGACGTGCATCGGAGACGTCCCCCTTTCGACTTCAACGCTGTAGAGATCCGACCAAGGTGCAGGGGGATCGCACGGAACCGACGCCTTAATCCGCTGAGGTTATCTCCTCCCTGCGCACCCGACTCTCGCGACTCTCTAGAATCCAGGCGTCGATATATCACTGTTAATAACGGATTCGCAGTGTATTGTCACGGGATTTCGCGTATGAAACAGAGTTGCGGGTGGGATCGGGGAGAATTCCGTGTACCGCCTGCGTCGTGGCGCCAGTGTCTGTGGCGGAGAAGTCGGCGGGCCGAACCGGAAGGTTCCGTCGCAAGCGTCGACCGCCGGCGCCGCGCCCATGATCGCGGGCGGGCAGGCTCTCATGGCCTCGGATTGATCGTCCGGCGGCCGAGGACCGCCAGGCACCAGGTCTCAAGCTCGAGCTCGTTCTGATCGCGTAGGGAGAACCTCACGAGGGCCCAAGCGGTGCCCCGCGGTTTGGGCCATGCCTCATCAAGCTCCGGGAGGCCGCGTCCCGGGCTTCCCTCTATGAACCCTCGCCGCGTTCGTCTGGCTGCGAATCACCTATCCGCTTCAGCCGACAGCCGTCGTGCCGCCGCCGGTGAAGTCCCATCCGCCGGCGAAACGGCTGACCGGCTGTGCGGCGGTCAGGCGTGGCTTTCTCTCGATGGTCCTCCCGCGTGCGGACGTCTTACCGTTCATGGAATGCCCGGCTCGTCCGCCAGTCGGGCTGCGGCCGGATGACGACCGGTCCTCAGTTCCCGCCGATGAGGAAGGGATCAGGTTTCCCGGTCCTCCTCCAGCGCCCAGCTTCCGTACGCCCACGTCAAGACGTATGTGCGCCCCCCGCAGACGTAGCGGTCGCCAGGGCTGGCGTCCGGAGCCAGTTCGATTAGCTCGTCGTTTATCGGACAGGTGACGAGGTACACGCGGGTCACTTCCAACGCCCCGCGGTCCCGCTCCGCGTCCGTCGCGCCTTCCGGCTTCCCGAGCCGGAGATAGGTGCCAGCTCAGAGAGGGCATTCAAACCGATCCCCGATGCCGACCGATTCCGGTACCGGAATCTCCTGCCCGCAGTCGGGACAGCGGACCGTGCGTCTCACGAGGACCCGCCTCTTTCCAGGTTGAGGGCGCGGGCGATGCGGCCGCGGTCAAAGCCGCGGTAGACCGCCTCGTCAATCACGATGACCGGCGTCCCCCGGACGCCCCCGGTGCGGCTCAGAAGCTCCTCCATGTATTCGGGGTGCTCCACTATGTCCTTCTCGTCGAAGGGCACCCCGTTGTCCTGGAGAAACGTCATGGCGGCCCGGCATCCGGATCAGCCGGGGGCGTGGTATACCGTCACGCTGTGCGGCAAGCGACTCGTCCCCTTCCCCTATAGGCTCCCCGTGGAAACGAGTGCCCGGTCGGGCGCTTTCGCACCGCGCCGGCTCGACCATCGCTCGCCGACGCCCTTTCGAGGACGGGTGCCCTCCCGCCGGGTCTTCCATCCAAATCGGCGCACGGCGGGTGCCCCTACAAGACACGCTGGCGGCGCCCGCCGAAGACGCGGGAACCAGTGACCAGCGACAGGAGAGCGGCGCGCGGCCGTCCGCCGGGAACCACCTCTCACGATGCGAGCCGCGCCTCTAAAAGCCGCCCGGCGCAAAACCCTAGCGCGGCGTCCGCGGGGGCGCGGCTGGCAATCCCTCCAGATCGTCGTCCGCGACCGTGAAGCCGCCGAGCGGGATGCGGCCCCGGCGGACTGCCTCACGCTCCACCAGGGCTTCGGCGATAGGGCGGAGCTCGACGGGCCGGAAATGGTTGTATCCGAGCTTGCGGAGAGCGCCTTTCCCGATCCGGATCGGGCAGTGCAGGAGATCTACCGTGGTGTTGATAAGAACAATGTCGGCGTCGCTCCTATCCACACTCACGACCAG
>JAJZYZ010000093.1 GCA_021797815.1 Bacillota bacterium | reverse complement strand
GTTAGTGGTTACAGCACACCTGCGGGGCAATAATAGCGACGGCGTCCTGAGGTTGGCCGCCTTTTTTGAGGCAGCACAGGAGCTGCTCTTACGCTAGCATGCCTGTCATTCCTTTATGACAAGGCATACGTGGCCACGGATGGAATTTGACAAGCCAAGTCAGACAAGGCCGCGTCACCACGGCGTCACCAGGAGCGTCTGGAAAAGAGGATATGGGAGCAACACGGTAGACATCAGTGATCCCGAAAACCTACGCCCTGAGCGGATTCCAGCGACATCAGCATCGGCGTAGACCCATTACCCTAGATCTGAAAATCCTCGTGTCGGCGGTTTAGAGTTGGCGTCCGATACCGGCGGATGATGACGCGACGAGACTCGTCTGGTCATGTTCGACCATCGTGCCGCCCTGCTGGAGGCTTCCAATACCAACAATAGAAACGGCTCTATCTGTTAGATGGAGCGGGCAGCGTCATGGCGTCTGAGGCCCGCGAACGTCGACGTCAGACGATTGATCCACCAGAGATGGTTTAAGAGGCGCTTCAAGTCCGATGCCGTGCCCCTGAAGGCGAAAAGAAACGCCTTGCGGCGGTGAGAGCGGGGAGAACGCTAAAAAAGACTGGGAAACCATGCCGTGATGAAGAAGAAAGCGGATAGGGTCACGCGCCCGGCGCGGTACGATGGACTGAGTTTCGGCTTCGAAGGAGGGTCATGATGGCGGGGCACGAAAGGCTTGAGCGATATCTATCTATTCGCATGGCATGGGACGGTCACCCGACGCACGACGGCCGGATCGTGTATCTCTCCAACATGCTGGGAGTGCCGACCCCATTTGTCTGGGATGGCTCTTTGCACGGTCCCGAGCCTCTCCGGCTCGACGACATCAGGACCAGCAGCTTCGAGCTTTCGCCCACCGGTTCCTGGGTGGTGCTGAGCCAGGACGAGGGAGGCAGCGAACGCCACCAGCTCGTGGCGGTAAACCTGACAACCCGTGAGCGGCGTCCGCTTACACACCGCCCGGAGTCCATTCATCTGTTCGGGGCCTTCTTTCCCGATGGCGAGCACTTCGCGTTGACGGCCAACCGCCGGAACGGGCGGGACTTCGAGCTTTACATCGGGCATTTGGACGGGCGTGAGCTGGAGCCGGTTCAGGTGGGCCGGGAGCTCGAGGGCGTGTATTCTGTCCCCGCCGTCTACCCCGACGGGCAGTCCATCCTCCTGGCCGAGAGTGTGGCGCCGTTTCATCAGCGCCTGTTCCGGGTCGACCTGGATCACGATAGGCGCCACGGCGCCCTCACACTCCTCACCCCGGAGGACCCGGGCGCGTATCATAACGTGAGACTGCAGGGCACGCGGGTCCTGGCGACGTCCGACCGACAGAGCGAATACCACCGCCTCATCGCCATCGAGGAGCCAGGCGTTGTGACTGTCCTGGCCGAGGCTCCAGGAGACATCGAGCTCCTCGCCGCGGCATCGAACGGAACTCTGGCCTACACGGTGAACCGCCAGGGGTTGAGCGAGCTTCATGTCCTGTACGGCCGCCAGGACTTACAGAGTCCAGACGCTCAGAACGACCAGGTCATCGAGACGCCGGCCGGGGTGATTGCAGCACTTCGGTGGAGTCCGGACGGCGACACCCTGGTGTTTGACGTAAACCGTCCCTCAGGACCTTCGGAGGTCTACCGGCTCTCATCGTCGGGACAGGATCCCGCAGCGGCCACGCGATCGTACCGGGCCGGGTTTTCCGCCTCCGACTTCATCGCGCCCGAGCTTTTGGAAATTGAGAGCTTCGACGGGCTGAAAATTCCCGCGTGGTACTACCGCGCCCGGAGCGACGCGCCGTCCCCGGCCGTCATCGCCGTGCACGGCGGGCCGGAGGGGCAGGCGCGGCCCATCTTCTCCGCCCTCTATCAGTACTGGCTGTCACTCGGCGTGTCGGTGCTGGCGCCGAACGTGCGGGGCAGCACCGGTTACGGCAAGACCTACGGACATCTCGATGACGTCGAAAAGCGGGAGGACGCGCTGCGCGACCTGGAGGCCGTTACTCGTCATGTGGCCGGTCGTCCCGAGATTGACGCCGAGCGGGTCGTGGTCTACGGCGGTTCCTACGGCGGGTACATGGTGATGGCCGGCCTCACCTGGTTTCCGGAACACTACCGGGCAGGTGTGGAACTGGTCGGCATCGTGAACCTGGAGTCGTTTCTCGAAAAGACCAGTCCCTGGCGCCGGGCCCTGCGCGAGGCCGAGTATGGATCCTTGGCGCGCGACCGTGAGGTCTTGAAGGCGCTTTCGCCCATCCATCGGATTGACCGTCTGCAGGCGCCACTCTTCATCGGCCACGGGCGCAACGATCCCCGGGTGCCGTACGCCGAAGCCGAACAGGTGGCGGCCGCGCTTCAAAGCCGGGGCGTGCCGCACGAGCTGTTCCCGATGGACGACGAGGGACACGGGGCCGTGCGGCTTCCGAATCAGCGGCGTCTTTACGGGGCCATCGCGGACTTTCTGGCCAAGTATGCCGGCTTTCCGCACGAGTAGGGCGGGGAGGCTTTCCGCTCCGCCGGGCTCAGGCGTCGGCCCGACGGCACCCGGGGCGTCGTGTGCAGGCAGGGACACCCGTTGTCGGGTGATTCACCGCGGCGGCGAGCGCGTGCCCGAGCGCCGACTCCTCGGGTCAAGCCCCCTTATAGGCGGCCCCCTGGAGCGCGGCCCGGACCAGCTTCATCGTGCGGACGACCGGCAGGATACCCCGCTGCGACGGGTTGCGTCCTGCCAGCAGGATGAAGTGCGCGGACAGCGGCCGCACCAAAAGCCGCGTCGGACGGCGACGGGAAACGCCGCTGTCGGAGGAGGGTCGGTCCATGTCTGATTGGTCTTCGTCCTCTTCACCATCGGGGCCACCGTCGCCGCTCGACCTTCGTGAAATAGCGCCCGGGATATTCTGGCAGGAAGTGCCGAGCGCCACGATTCCGCCCTATAGTGCCACCGCCTGCTACTGGGTAGTGGGGGGCGGGCACGCGTGGCTCGTCGATGCCGGTGACGATTCGCCGGCGGCCAAGGCCGCGCTCCTCGCCGCTCACGAGGCCCTTCACGCCCCGCGTCTCGAGCGGGTGATCGTGACCCACTGGCATCGCGACCACAGCGGGGGCGCCCGCGGTCTGCAGGATCGGCTGGGTGCACGCGTGGTGGCTCACCCCGACGACGCCCATCGTGTCCGACTGGTTCTGCCCGATCCACCCGTGTTTGAAGGGCCGGAGACGCTCCCGGGTCAGGCGCCGGGCGGCCACACGGTCACGCTGGTGCATGCGCCCGGGCACACGGCGGGACAGATAAACGTGTGGTTTTCGGGGCTCCGACTCCTACTGGCCGGCGACAACGTGCTTGGTCGCACGACAACCGTGATCGTGCCGCCCGACGGGCATCTTCGTACCTATCAAAAGACGCTTGCTCGCCTTATCGCGCTGTCGCCCCGCCTCATCGGTCCCGGCCACGGAGAGCCGCTGGCGGACGGTGGGGACGTCCTGCAATGGTATGCCCAACACCGCGCCGACCGCGAAGCACAGGTGCTGGCCATTCTGGCCGGGGGACCCCATACGCTTTTGGAGCTGGCCGAGGCCGTCTATGCGGGCGAGGGGCCCGACACCGTGGCGGCGGGCAAGCTCATGCTCTCTGCCCATCTGGAGGCGCTCATGGAAGAAGGACGGGTTGCCCTCCGGAGAACCCGCGATTATGAGCTTGTTGTAGGCGAATGAGCGGGATGAGCGGGAATTAACCGCCAGGTCTTGACATCGACAGGCGTGAATCGGAACATGCTGTCCATGGTGGGATAATATCCCAGGGTTGGGCTCCCAGAGTTGCCTGCGGGGAGGGATTCTTGTGAACGATAAGGAGTCGAGCGCCAAGAAAGGCTATCGCTGGCTCTTTCTTATTCCCTTCGTCGCCATGCTATGGGTTCCGTTCTACGCCTCCGGCACGCCCGTGCTGGGAGGCTTTCCGTTCTTCTACTGGTACATGCTCCTGTGGGTGGTCTTGACCGGAATCCTGTCCCTTATCCTCTATAGTCTCGGCGCCTGAGCGAACGTCTCGACGCACGCGCCTCCCATGAAAGACAGAGAGAGGGTGTGACCCTTGAACTGGACGGCTTTCATCGTCTTCCTGATTCTCTTTCTGTTTGTGACCGGCATCGGGTTCTGGGCCGCGCGCTGGCGGCACGGCGATCTGTCGGAGCTTCACGAGTGGAGCCTCGCCGGCCGCCAGTTCGGCACCTTCATCACCTGGTTCCTCATCGGCGGCGACCTCTATACGGCCTATACCTTCATTGCCGTGCCGGCCCTGGTGTTTGGCGCCGGTGCCGTCGGCTTCTTCGCCGTGCCGTACACGATTCTCGTGTTCCCGATCATGTTCGTGGTCATGCCGCGCTTCTGGGCGGTGGCCAAGGCGCACAACTACATGACACCGGCCGATTTCGTCCGCGGACGCTTCGACAGCCGGGGGCTGGCGCTCGCGGTGGCGGTGACCGGAATCCTGGCCACTATGCCGTACATCGCCCTTCAGCTTGTGGGCATTCAGGTCGTGCTGGAGGCCATGGGCCTGGTTGGCAAGACCGGCATCCTGCATGACCTGCCCCTCATCCTGGCGTTTGCCATCCTGGCCGCGTACACGTACACGAGCGGCCTTCGCGCCCCGGCCACCGTGGCGGTCGTGAAGGACACGCTCATCTACATCACCGTGATTGTGGCCATGATTGTCATTCCCATGAAGCTCGGCGGCTTCGGGCACATCTTCCAGACGGCCAATCTGGCCCTCCTGCACGGGCCGAAGCCCGCGTCCATCCTCCTGTCTCCCAAGGGCTATCTGGCGTTTGCCACCCTGGCCGTGGGTTCGGCCTTCGCGCTTCTCCTTTACCCGCACGCCGTCACCGGCGTGTTTGCGTCCAAGGGCCAGAACGCCATCAAGCGCAATGCGGCTTTCCTGCCCCTCTACTCCATCGTGCTGGCGCTCATCGCCATCTTCGGCTACATGGCGCTGGCGGCGCATGTGCACACGACCGTCCCCTCGCTTGTGGTGCCGCTCCTGTTCATGAAGATGTTCCCGTCCTGGTTCGTGGGCTTTGCCTTCGCCGCCATCGCCATCGGCGCGCTGGTGCCGGCCGCCATCATGTCGATCGCGGCCTCGAACCTGTTCACGCGCAACATCTACCGTGAGTACTTCGCGCCGAACGCCACCACCAGGGACGAGGCGCGAGTGGCAAAGCTGGTTTCCCTGGTGGTGAAGCTCGGCGCCATCCTCTTCATCGTGGCGCTGCCGCTCCAGTTTGCCATCAACCTGCAGCTCCTGGGCGGCATCTGGATCCTGCAGACCATGCCCTCGGTCATGATCGGGCTCTACACCCGCTGGTTTCACCGTACGGCCCTCCTCCTGGGCTGGGTGGCCGGCATGGCGGTCGGGACGCTCATGGCCATCGCGGAGGCGTTCAAGTCCTCCGTGTACCCGCTGCAGATCGGGCATCTGGTCCTGCCCGGGTATGCGGCCGTGTGGGCGGTACTGGCTAACCTCATCGTGACCGTCGTATTCACGGCCGTGTTCCGGGCTAGTCACGTGAACGCGGGGACCGATCACACGGTCCAGCACGACTACGACGACTACGAGAAGAGCGAGGTCGGCTGAGTCCGACACCGAGAAGGCAGCCGCTCTTACGGGAGCGGCTGCCTTCTCGGTCTGCCCCGGAGATTCGCGGCCCGGGGCGGCGCTGGCTTTCTTAGGGCCGCGCCGCCCGGCCGGCGCCCGGACGCAACCAGAGCCATGCCAGCTCGCTCGACGTCGCGTCCAGCCGAACACGGCGGCGGTCTTCTCCGCGCGCCTGGCCGGGGCATCTCCCAGATCCGCCGCCCGCTCGTCCCCGCCGCTCCCGGTCTTTTCAGGCCTGCTGCAGACGGGCCGGGCAGGAGAAGAGGGTGATGGCCGAGGGGAGTCAGGAGCCGGGAAACACGAGAAAGCGCATGGCGCCGAAGCTCACGAGCGACGCCACGATCATGGCGACACCTTTGGCGACGTTCGATGCGAGACGCGGGGGGAGGCCATGGATGGCCATGAGGTAGGGCGCGATGAAAAGCACCACCAGGTCGTTCACGAGGATGTTGAGAAGGGACTGGCCGGCAAACAGGGCGCGCTGGCGCCAGACCCGGCTTCCGGTATGGACGGCTCCCCGGCGGAACGTCCAGCGCGTGTTCCAGATGTAGCTGTTGACAATGGCGAGAACCACGGCGACCGAGTTATACGCGATGAGCCAGTTCACGTTGGCCGTCGGCCGGAGGGCGAAGAGGAGGTTGAAGATACCAAGGTCCACCGTGGTATTGGACAGCCCCACCACCACGAACGAGAGGAACTGCCGTCTCCACCCCATTAGCGAGGTCGGACTTTCCGACGCGCTGCTTCGTAAAATCCGAGGAGCTGCTCGGTCGATTCCTGCCAGCCCCAGCGTTCCGCTTCGTGGCGGGCGCGCCAGGCCATGTCTTTCGCGTCCCTACTGAGGAGGTCGTCCACGGCATGGCTCAAACTTCCTGATTCGTGGGGCAGGAACAGCACCCCCGCTCCGCTCTCGTCCACCAGCTCGTGGGTGGGCGGCGCCTCCGCGGCCACGATGGGAAGGCCG
>JAJZYZ010000092.1 GCA_021797815.1 Bacillota bacterium | reverse complement strand
GTCGAGGTTTGACTCATACGCTACGAGAACCCCGGCCGCATAGTGGGCGGCCACCCGCACGGCACGCATGAGCGCCTCTTCGGGGATTTTGAGGCCATAGAGCTCGATCCAGAGCTTCTCTCCCACACGCTCCTGCCAGGCGCTTGCCAGGATCTCAAGCCAGTAGGTGGTGCTGTAAGCCAGATCGTAGATGGGGACCACAAAGACATCGACCGACTGGGTCAGTGTCTCGACGGACAATCCATGGCGAGACTCGAGGTGGCCCGGGTAGGGATCCGGGTAGAGCGTAAAGTAGACCGGCCGTCCAAGCTCGTCCCGGATGCTGTCCACAAAGTCGGCCAGAACCTTCCGGTGCAGCTCCGGCAGCGAGAGATGAAGCCGTGCCGCCTCCGTCTGACACACCGGGCACGCGCAGAAACCCTCACGCGCAAAGGTGAAGTCATCGAGCCGGAATCCAGCCCCGGCCACGAGGGCCCTTCTAATCCAGTCGCGAGCCAGCGCCTGCACTTCCGGGCGCGTCGGACAGAGGGCATCCCAGTCGAAATAGCGTTCGGTGCGGACGGCCCGGATTCCGCCCGGGCCCACCTGGACCCAGTCCGGATGGGCCTTGGCCACCCGGTTGTCTCCAAATACGCTCACCATGGGGATGGCGGTCAGGATAGGCGCGTGCCAGGCCCCTCCGACGTCCTTCACCTCGTAGAACGCGGTCCGAAACCGGGCCAGATGGGCCGGGTAGCGGCTTACGATGCCGAATGTTTGTGCCACCGACTCCTCCGTCTTCCGTCCAATGTCCCAGGTGCCGAAGAGGCCTCTCGATTAGAATACAGGCAGTGGGAGCTGCCTTGGGAGCTGCCCTTCCATGTCGCGGCCGCATGTTCGGCCGCTTGCCCGGCCGTATCCGAGGCTTGGGGCGGTGGAGGGCATGAGCGGTGGATCAGTGGGTCGCTGGGTCAGTGGGTCGCTGGATCAGTGGATCAGTGGATTAGTGGATCCGAAGGAGGACAAGAGATGGACAAGGTGGAGCGCTGGCCGCTCTATGTCAATGGCGCCTTCATCACCGAGACGGACCGCGATCCCATCACGGTGGACGATCCCGCCCACGGGACGCCGATCGCCACCGTGCCGGCTGCTACCGACGATCTTTTGCAGGAGGCCATCGCGGCCGCCGAGCGTGCTTTTCCGAAATGGGCCCGCACCCCCGCCAGGGAAAGGGCGAATCTCCTCTGGAAAGCTGCCGGGCTCATGCGGGATCGGCAGGAGGAACTTGCGCGGCTTCTGACCCGCGAGCAGGGAAAGCCTCTCGCGGAATCGCGCGGAGAGATTGCCATCAGTGCGGAATACCTGGAGTGGAATGCGGAAGAGGGACGCCGCGCATACGGTGACACGATTCCGTCGGCCAAGCCTAATCAGCGCCTGTACGCGCTGCGACAGCCGGTGGGCGTGGCCGTCGCCATCACGCCCTGGAATTTTCCCTCGTCGATGATCACGCGCAAGATTGGTCCGGCGCTGGCGGCCGGCTGCACCGTCATCGTAAAGCCCGCCTCCGCGACACCCCTCTCGGCGATCGCTCTCATGAAGATCTTCGCCGAGGCCGGATTCCCGGACGGCGTGGTCAATCTGGTGCTGGGCCCATCGGCGCACGTGGCCGACGTGTTTCTCGCCGATCATCGTGTCCGCAAGATCTCGTTTACCGGTTCCACGGAAGTGGGCAAGACCCTCATGGCGGGCGCGGCCGACACGATGAAGAAGGTGTCGCTTGAGCTTGGCGGCCACGCCCCCTTCCTGGTTTTTGACGACGCCGATCTTGACCTCGCCGCCGCCGGCGTCATCGCGTCCAAGTTCCGAAACGCGGGCCAGACCTGCATCTGCGCCAACCGGCTCTATGTACAGCGGGGCGTCGTGGAACGATTCTCGGAGATCCTGACCGAGAAAGTTCAGGCCCTGCGCGTAGGCGACGGACTGGAGCCAGGGGTCGAGGTGGGACCCCTGATTGACGAGCGGGCGGTCGAAAAGGTGGACCGGCACGTGCGGGACGCGGTGGCAGGGGGAGGACGTCTTCTGGTCGGCGGGGAACGAGTCTTTCCAACCGGGCTTTCGCGGCAGTTCTTCGCGCCGACGCTGGTCTTGGACCCGCCCCGCAACACCCTCTCGGCCGTGGAGGAGACCTTCGGACCCCTCATGCCCATGTGGACGTTTGACGACGAAGACGAGGCCATCGCGCTCGCCAACAACACTCCCTACGGACTCGCATCCTACTTCTTCGCCCGGGACGTCGGCCGGGTCATCCGCGTGTCCGAAGGTCTTGAGTACGGCATCGTAGGCGCGAACGAGCCCGTGCCCACGCTGGTCCAGGCGCCCTTCGGAGGCGTTAAGGAATCCGGTGTCGGACGCGAGGGCGGACATCAGGGCCTTGACGAATATCTCTATTGGAAATACGTCGCGCTCACGTTCTAGCCGCGCCCGGGACACCCGGCGCCTCCGGTCCTTGTCGTATGCTCGCGCCAGATGGCCGCCGATTCATCAATATCGGCGGCCATCTGGTCGACATCCGGCCGGGGCGGCACTTCCCTCGCGGGCCCCGACGGGGCTCGAAGCGGGAGAAGACGCCGAAGAGTGTCAAACGCGGCAGGACCGGCGGTTCTCAGGGTCTCGACGACCCGGTCCGCGCCACGGGCGGCCACCGGCTCGGGAAACGGGTGACCCCTTTTCATAGGTGCCGGCCCGGTGAAGGTGCCCCTATCCGTAAAGCGATGGCCCCTGGCAGAGCTTCCCAAAGGCCAGGCAGCCACGGTAGAGACGGCTACTCCTGCAGGTACAGCACCAGCATCTGCCGTCGGAAGAGCAACAGACCGGCCACGGCCACCGCGACGGCAAAGAGGCCGAACACCAGCGCGGCATGGGTCATCCAAGAAGCCGTGAAGTGGACGGGGATAACGTTTAGGACCAGGGGCACAATCAGCACCACCACCCCGACCAGGGAAACCATGTAGGCGGTGCGCTGGTCCCCCACCCGAAATGCCACGAACGTGCCCAGCACGGACACGTAGAGCGCGAGGCCCGCCATCACCAAAAGCGCCACCGTCCGGGTGTCCGCCTGTCCGAGGTAGAGCCACTGCCATCCGCGCCCATCCAGCAGCGCGGAGACCACAAGCTGCATAAAGAGCGCCATCCATCCGGCGATATACGCAAAGAGCGCACTGGTCAGCACCTTGCCCCCGTAAATGGCCCAGTCGGGCAGGCGCGTCGCCAGCAGGTAGTCGAGGCTCCGGCCGGTGCGCTCGTGAAGCACCAGATCGGGTGCGGTCTGCAGTCCGAGAAACAGGGCGGCAAATAGGCCATACCCGAGGCGGAACCAGTTGATGATCGGACCGAGAACCCGGCCCTGGCCCGCATGGTGGCCGTGCAGGGCCACCGCCGGCAGGATCCCAAACGCCAGCACCGCCACGAGGAAGAGGATAAGCGACCGCCGCACCGCGAGAAGCTCGCGAACCTCTTTCCAGAGCATCGTCTGGAGGTCACTCATGACGCCCACCCCCCACCACACGCATGTACACGTCCTCCAGCGACTCCTCCACCGGCGTCACGGCCCGGACACCGACCCCCGCCTCCACCAGACTCGCGACCAAGCTCTCCACATCATCCGGATTCAGGACGGTCGCCTGCCACTCGTCACCCCCCAGGGACGTCAACACCATGCCCTCGGGCAGACCGGCGAGGTCAGACGCCGTGCGAAGACCCCGGAGGTTTAGCCGAACCGTGGGCTTCTGAGTTCCTTCTAGCTCGTGCGGCGCGCCGTGGGCCCGGAGGCGCCCGCCCTGAATGATGGCAATCTCACTGCAGATGCGCTCGGCTTCGTCGAGGAGGTGGGTGCACAGAAATATCGTGCGGCCGCCCTCATCCGCCAGGTCGCGCAGGAGCTCCCGGACATGCACGATGTTTTCCGGGTCTAGTCCGGCCGTGGGCTCATCCAAGATGAGAAGCTCCGGCTCCGGAAGGAGCGCCCGCGCGAGACCGAGCTGCTGGCGCATCCCGCGGCTGAAACCCGACACGTGGTCCCCCCGCCGCTCCCACAGCCCGACCCGTCCCAGTAGGCGCTCTATGCGTCGATCCGCCTCACTCGCCGGGATCCGGTTGACGCGGGCGTGAAACTGGAGATTCTGATATGCGGTGAGCCGGTCGTACAGACCGACCTGATCCAGCACCACGCCAACCCGCGCCCGGACCCTCTCCCCCTGGCGGACCGGATCGAGGCCCAGCACCAGAATTCCCCCGGAACTGGGATTCAGCATACCGACGAGGAGGCGGACGGTCGTCGTCTTCCCCGCTCCATTGGGGCCGAGGAAGCCCACCACCGCGCCCTGGGGCACCGAGAGGGTCAGTTGCGACACGGCCTCCCGAGACCCGAACCGTCGAGAAACATTCGAAAGCTCGATCGCGGCGTCGATAGCCTCCACCCCTCTGTCAAACCAAATGGGGAGCCTCAGACCGACTTTAAGGCCCGTCCTTCTCGGCCCGACGCCTGGTCTCCCCCTGCCACCACTGGTAGAGACCGAGGGCGTTCAGGTACAGATCATCCCGGAGAAGGTCCGGATCCGCGTCGGCGATCCGCTGACGCGCTAAGTCTTCCGCATGCCAGTCGGCCAGGATGTTCTGCAGACCCCGGGCGTCATGAACCCGGGCTCCGTATCGCTCCATGAGCGCCATGTACGCCTCGAGGCCGGCCGACACGGCGCCAAACGCCGTCTCCGGGGAGCTCGCCGCGAAGTGCGTGTGCAGGACTGCGACGCTGCCGATCCCCGAAAGCCGCCTGATAGTCTCCAGGCTCACCAGGGGGTCAAATTCTGAGGGACTGGTGGTGGGCATCAGATAGGGGACCGACCATCCAGTGGCCGCCGGATCGTAGCGGACCCCCACCGCGTCGCCGGTGTAAAGCGCCCCCGTGCGCTCGTCTAGATAGGTGGCGTGATGGCTTGCATGACCCGGGCTGTCAAACGCCACCAGCGTGTGCCGCCCTGTCTGAATGGGATCGAGATCCCGGGCGGGCGCAATGCGCCAAGCGGGAACCGGCGTTATGTCTCCAAACACCTCCCGCAGCCTGTCCTCTCCGAAAACCGCTCGGGAGCCTGTCAGAAGCCTTGTGGGGTCGGACAGGTGGCGCGCCCCGCGCGGGTGGCAGTGAACGACCGCCCGCTCCGCCCGCGCGGCGATGGCGCCGACCCCGCCGGCGTGGTCCAGATGCACATGGGTCACCACCACATGGCGGACGTCCTTCCAGGAAATACCGAGGGCGCGAAGCCCGTCCTCGAGAGGGCCGAGGCCGCGCTCCGAGCCGGGGTCGATAAGGGTGATCCCCTCGTCAACCAGGACGTAGCAGCCGGTCCGAGCCGGCCTACCGGCCTCTAAAACATCAATGAGGTGCGTGTCCTCCAGAGCGGCCAGGAGCGCTGACGCTTCCAGCATCTACGTCTTCCTTTCAATTGAACGATCCGATCCAAGATCTTTTGACATGGGCATCGAGGGAATCAGCGTTCCGTTCTGAAGGCGGTGAGGTGCGATGGGCCCGCCGCGGTAGCCCATGCGCTCGTAGAAGGGCACCGCGTTCAGGGACGCATCAAGGTGCACGCTCCGCAGGCCGTCATCCCACGCCGCCTTCTCAGCCGCTCGAAGAAGCCGCCGGCCAATGCCACGCCCCCCTCCGTCCGGGTGCACATACACCGCCCGGATCTCATCCCCCTTCTGGGCGGCAAAACCAAGCGCCTGCGGGCCGTGCCATGCCACCCACATGCGCTCGCCGGCCCCTAACGAACGGACGTAGTCATCAGGCGTTTTGTGACCTACCCACGCGTCTATCTGTTCGTCAGAGTAGAACGCGGCGCAGAGTCCCCTCACCGAGGCCTGGTGGACCGACATGATGGCCGCCGCATCCTCCGGACGCGCGGCCCGCACGGTAAATGCGTCGCTGCCTGCTTCTCTCATCGACACGCCGCCACTCTCCGCCCTCTCATACCGCCCGAAAGACCCGGCTCCGTTCTATGCCTCTTAAGGTACCGCAGAAGGGCAGCCGAAGCGCCAACGCCTTGGCCCAAAAGGCCTCAAAGGTTGTAGGTGCGTTCGCCCGGTCTCGGGAAGATACCTCCCGTGAGACAGTCCCGGACACTGCGCGATGGCGCAGCGGCTCCTAGGATAGCCGTGAAGCCGAGCGCCGCACCGCCGAAAAGGCAACTGGCGCGGCCATCAATGTTAAGCCGCACCGGCTCGAAAGGACGAATGTCTCGTGGGCGATTCCTGGCGTCATCTCGGTGCGTGGGTGCACCGGCTGCTCGGACCCCGTGACGGACAGGCCACTATTGAATACGGTCTCATTCTCTTCATCGTCGCCATCGCGTCACTCGCGGCGCTGATGTTCTTCGGCCACGACGTTGCGTCGAGCCTGCACGGCTCGGGCAACACCATGCAGCACCTGCCCTGATGCCCGCGTCCCCAGACCGCGGACCGTCGCCAGCCGAGACTCGCGGCCCTGGGCGGGCGAGAGGTGCTGCCACGGGGGCGAGACCGGATAGACGATAGGCCGCGGCGGACAGCGGCGGGTGATCGGCGCAGAGACGGCGCACGGACAGCACCATCACTGTTCGACGAGGCCGCCGCCGCAGGGCGCGAAAAAGTCTTGGGCCGTCTCGCGTGCGTGACTGGACGGGTCTGC